>CALFEM010000359.1 GCA_937950105.1 uncultured Alphaproteobacteria bacterium
CGCGAGTTGCCGGCGACTGAGGAACTGTATCAGGAGGCCGCCGGCTGGCGTCAGGTCAAAGGCGATCCGGCGATCCGGGGCGGCCTCTTCGCGCAGACGCGGGTACAGAGCGTCGTGGACGACCATCTCGACGTGGTGCTGCCACTGATGACCGAGCTCATGACGGAGCGCGGCATCTTCCACGGCAAGCTGCATTTCTCCAGCAGCCGCGCCTCGATCTGGCCGATGAGTGATCCCTACAGCTACCGGCTGCTCGATGCGACCGACCTGCTCGATCCCGGCACGTGCCTCGCCTACAAGAACGAACGGTATCCCGATTGCGCTTGCGTACCGCGCGAGACCATCCCCGCGATCTTCGCCATGTTTCGCGAACTGCGCCTCGCCGACGAGACGATCTATCTGCGCTCCGGCTCGCTCAACATCTGCAACGGCCTCGTCAGCTTGAACTTCTCGTGCGACGGCACGCACTATGCCCGCTACGACGAGCTTCTCGGTCGCGGCATCGATTTCTGGCTCGGTGGCGCCGTGAGTATCAGGTCCCCGTGAGAGCTACGGCACGCGCGGACGAGGTGCAGCGGCCGATCCCGCTCACGGGTGCATGCGGTCTTCCTCGTCGAGGCTCGGACGACGTGGCCGGGGACCGTGGTTTTTCGGCAGCAGCAACAGCACGATCAGCGCCGGCGGCAGCACGAACGACCATGCGGCCCAGAACGAATAGTCGCGGTTCTTCATGCCGGCGAGCATGGCGCCGGCAATGCCGCTGACGATCATGAGCACACCGGCGCCGACGATGTACTTGACGGGGTCCACGTATTTTCTCCCAGGCTGCGGCCCGCCTCGGAGGCGGGACCGACGCAACGGTTCTCCGCTGCAAGTATGTCAAAAGCGCGCCCGCGTCACCGGGTGAGACGCCGCACCTCAGCAAGCGACTGATCAGGCGTTAAAAATCGAGACCGAGATCGAGAACGGGCGCCGAGTGGGTCAGCGCGCCGACCGAGATCAGATCGACGCCCGCTTCCGCAATCGCGCGCACGGTATCGAGATTGACACCGCCGGAGGCTTCGGCCAGCGCGCGACCGCCGATCATGGCGACGGCCTTTCGCAGGGTCTCGGGCGCCATGTTGTCGAGCAGCACGGCATCGACCTTGTGCGCGAGCACCGTCGCCAGTTGTTCGAGCGTATCGACCTCGACCTCGATCTTCACCATGTGGCCGGCGTGGGCGCGCGCGGCACGGATGGCTTCACCGACACCACCGACGGCGGCGATGTGGTTGTCCTTGATGAGCACGGCGTCGTAGAGGCCG
>CALFEM010000360.1 GCA_937950105.1 uncultured Alphaproteobacteria bacterium
AGCCCGCCGAACAGCTTGATGAGGAGTTCCATGCCGGTGCCGAATGCTCCCTGGGTCGATGAGCAAACCGGCAGGCGATGCTCCCGCTGCTCTGGCTCGACGCGGTGACGTACGTCCGCAGATCAAACAGGCGGTGAGCCTTCCACACCCCCGTCCGGCGTGTCAACGCGCTGCCTCACCGATCGGTTGCCCGCCGGCGTCAGCAAGCGTGCGACTCCAAGCTGCGGGGGCAGGTGCGCCACTACGACGAGCGCTCACGGCATCGACGCGGTGAGACCACTGGCCGAGGGCGGCGCGCTGCCGGGCTCGTCGAAGCAGCGCAGCAGATAGCGCGCACGCATGGGCCCCGGCAGATGGCCGAAGGGTGAGCCGCCACTTGCCGCCAGGAAGGGCGCGAAGCTCATCACGTCGTCGCGCGACAGATGCCCGCTGTCGCGCTCCTGGCGGATGGCCCAGCAGTCCGCCTCCTTCTCCTGGTCGGGACCGCCGGAATACCAGTGCCCGAGCGCATGATGTCCGCATTCGTGCTGGAAGAAGAAGATCTGCAGCTTGTCGGGCAGCCGGTTGATGATCTGCGGGTCGATGACGATGATCGGCACGCGATTGACAACGCCGGCCCGGCCGACATCGCCGAGGTTCTGAACCTGCATGGTGTGCACGACGAGGCCGCGTACGTCGCGGCAGCTCACGGTCTGGCCGGCGATCTGAGTGACACCCGGGTCGACATCACGCGCCCGCAGTGGAGCCGCGGCCAGCAGCGTGAACAGCGCGAGCGACAGGCCTGTCGCCACCGGACCAGACGAGCGTCTCAATGTCCCCGCCTCCTCTCAGTCGTAACCGTCAGCTTCTCTTGATGCGAGCCGGGATGTCAACGCGCGCGGTCTGCCAAGGTTGCAGCCACCGCTGAACGAGAGTGCCTGGCCACAACGGGTGTGCCCTCCGGGACAGCGTTGATACGTGATCGGACCTAGGATTTCGAAGTCGTCCAGAATGCGCATCCGTCTCAAAAGGGGCTCATGACACGAAATGCCTGCCCTCTCCCGCATCAAGCTACCCGTCTCCCTGCTGGCACTCGCGGTATCATTCATTGCCACGTTCGCACTGCAGGCCGGCGCCGCCGAGACCGCCTATCCGGCAGGTCCAGTCCCGGCGCAGCGCAAGGGCGGCGCGGCCGGATACGCCATGCAGCACGCGCGCGAAGCCGCCTCAGCTCAGCTGTGCGAGGCGGAACCGAACCGGATGTTCACACGCCACCGGCTCGGATCGGCCTGTATCGCCTACTACGCGACCGACGGGCGCGAGGATCAGCGCCGCGCGGTCGTCTTCTTCGACGGTGACGTCACGCTGGAGCGCTATGCGGACAAGCGCGGCCACGCTGCCGAGTTGCAGCGCCGCCAGCGGCAATTGCAGACGCTCGCCAACCAGTTCGGTGTGCGCATGGTGCGCGTCTCGCGGCTGGGCGTCGAAGGCTCGTCTGGCAATCACGGCGACCGCCGCAAGCCGGAAGAGCTTGTCGCCATGGACGCCGCGCTCGACATCCTGAAGCAGCGGCTCGGACTCGACGAACTTGTGCTCGCCGGACAGTCCGGCGGGTCCACCCTGATCGCGTCGCTGCTCACCCGCGGCCGCAGCGACGTCAGCTGTGCCGTGCTCGGCTCCGGGGCCTACGAGCTCGTCGACCTCGTCCACACCTCGATTCTGCGCAATGGCGGACGCACGACGACGCGGGCCATCCGCAACGTCGTCTACGATCCGTCGACGCAGATCGAAGGCATCGTGCGCAATTCCGCGCGGCGCATGTTCATCGTCGGAGACCCGGCGGATGCGCGCACGCCGTTCGATCAGCAGGCCCGCTTCGTCGATGGGCTCGTCGCCGCGGGGCATCATGCGCGGCTCGTGCGCGTCAAGGCGACCGGTGAGCTCAATCACGGCGCCGCCGGCTACACCCTGCCGTTGGCCGCACTCTGCGCGCGCAATGCCAGCGATGCCAGAATGGCCAAGGCCGCCCGCGATATTTCCGCGAACCTCAAACGACAGAGCCCGGGCGGGCGCACCGAGGCTGCCGCAGCGAGCGGCGAGTGAGCGCGAAGGCGCTGCGGCGCCGGGTTCGGCCGGGTGATACGGACGCTTGCTTCCATGTTGCCCGTTGACCCCGGCCGGGCTCGCGTGCAAAAGAGGCGGCACGTCGGAGTGTAGCGCAGCCTGGTTAGCGCACCAGTCTGGGGGACTGGGGGTCGCGGGTTCAAATCCCGCCGCTCCGACCAATGAAATCAATAATTTAATTCTTCCGTGTCTCGGTGCCCGCCAACGGCCATGTCTCAATGGTGTCTCAGCAGGACGGCTCCACGCGGTTCCATCATGCGCGGACCGGCCTCTGCGCCGGTCGCGTGGTGTCGAGGGCTTGCTGCGATGCGATCTTGCGAGACAACCGACAGTCATCTCGCTTGAGCGCTGCTTTCTGGGCTTGTATGGTCGGGGGGACTACCACTTGCCGTCGTCGCGTTCCGCCACTCGGGAGGCGATCCACGCCTCGATCTCCGACCTGAGCCATGCCACCCGGTTATCACCGAGACGAATGCGACGCGGGAACCTGCCTCGCTTCTCAAGCCGCAGGATGTGCTGGCGGCTGAACGGTACCGTCTCGAGCAGCGTGCTCATCGTGATCAGCTGAGCCACCGGGGCGACCGATCTTCCGGGCAGATCTGCGGATGGCGACGGCGGCGAAGCTGATGAACGCGACGAGGATGACATACGTGCGAGCCGTTGAAGGTGGACCTCTACCGTGGCCCGCGGGCGATGGTCGGGCAATGGGGAAAGGCGGGAAGCGCCGGGAGGCACGAGGAAGCTCTTGGAAGACCCAGGAAACCTCCAGTAGAAAGCCCCGCCTGTCTCGGCACCGCGCTGACACTGGCGGGTACCAGGCTCCTCGTCTGCCTTTTCAGCGGAACATCACGATAACCGCCCTCTGGCTTGGAAATCATCATCGGCTCGCGATATACGCGCCCAGATAATCGCCTCCGTCGGCCTTTGTGCTATAAGATCATCGCATGAGAACAGGCGGCACCATAGAGTCCGCTGCTACGGAATCGCGGCCTGGCCCTGGGGCGCGTGGGTTCTTTGTGAGCCATTTACTTCTTTTCGGCCCCAGTGCCGAAAAGCTCCAGGTGGCTCACGCTCAAGGCCTGTGCGATCACAGCGATGCTGATCAACGTGGCGTTCCGCTTTCCCTGCTCAAGCTCGCTAATGTACTGCTGGCTGTGACCGCAGCGCTCGGCAAGCTGCTCCTGCGTCAGACGCTGTTCACGTCTGATCCGCCGCACATTTCTCCCGACCAGCCGCTTGAGGTCCATGCGAACTGGCTTGGCGGAAGTCGCATCGGCAGTTTATCAACTATAATATGTAAACCGCGCCTCAGCCGGAGGCATTGGCCGTGAGCGAACCAGCGGACGTCCCAGGCGAACAGATTCCGATCGATGGACCGGGCATCACCGACTACGACCGTGCGCATCTCAAGGAGTACGTCATGATGCTCGACGGCGACGCCGTTG
>CALFEM010000361.1 GCA_937950105.1 uncultured Alphaproteobacteria bacterium
GTTCGAGGCGGAGCTGACGTTCCAGGTGAAGGACGAGGACGGCAACGCGGTGCGCTTCGGCTCGGTCGGCGGCGGTGGCCGCTACGACGGGCTCGTCGAGCGCTTCCTCGGCCAGAAGGTTCCCGCCACCGGCTTCTCCATCGGCGTCTCGCGTTTGCAGGCCGCACTCGCGGTGCTGAAAAAGGACGCGGCCAAAGCAGACGCCAGCGGCCCCGTCGTCGTGCTGGTCATGGACAAGGGCGAACTGCCGACCTACCAGAAGCTCACGCAACAGCTCCGTGCCGCCGGCATCCGCGCCGAGATGTACCTCGGCTCGTCCGGCATGAAGGCGCAGATGAAATACGCCGACAAGCGCGGCGCGCCGTGCGTCGTCATTCAGGGCAGCGACGAGCGCGCCAAAGGCGAGGTCACCATCAAGGATCTCGTCGAAGGCGCCAAGGCCACAGCCGCGATCGCCGACAACAAGGAATGGAAGGCCGCGCGGCCCGCACAGGTCGCGTGCGCGGAAGCCGATCTCGTCGCCACCGTGCGCGAGATCGTCGCCCGGCACCGTAAGGAGTGAAGGGAAGGCGAGGGGGCTGCCCCCCTCGACCCCGCACTCGAAGACATGGGGTCCGGGGACAAGTCCCCGGCCTTCACTGAAAGGCTAGACCACGCGCATGGCCGCAGAGACCGCGAAACAGTTCGAAGCGCTGGAAAGCCAGGCGCAGCGCCTGATGGCGAGCTTCATCAAGGCGGGCCACGAGGCGGTCGCGCCCGCCATCATCCAGCCGGCCAGCGTGTTCCTCGACGTGATCGGCGAGACGCTGCGCGCGCGCACCTACGTCTTCACCGATCCCGACGGCGACGAGCTCTGCCTGCGCCCCGATCTCACCGTGCCGACCTGCCGCCTGCACATGGAGCGCAACGAGGACCCGGCGACGAAAGCGCGCTACTGCTACAACGGCCCGGCGTTCCGCTTCCAGCCGGCGGGATCGACCAGCGCGCACCCGCGCGAGTTCCGTCAGGCCGGCATCGAGGCGTTCGGCAATCTCGACCGCGAGAAGGCCGAAGCGCAGACCGTCGTGACGCTGATCGAGGCCATGAAGTCGGCGGGCCTCAACGGCTGGAAGCTGCGCATCGGCGATCTCGGGCTGTTTCGCGCGCTGCTCGAAGCGGCGGAAATGCCGTCGCGCTGGCGCCGCCGCCTGATGCACCAGTTCTGGCGGCCGCAGGCGTTCCGCACCGAGCTGAAACGCCTCACCATGCTGGCGACCGAGGTTCCCCGCGACGTGCCGAAGGAGCTGCTGTCGAGCCTCGATCCCGAACGTCCCGCGGATGCCGAAAAGGCCATCGCCCGCTACATGGACGAGCGCCGCATCGAGCCCCAGGGCACGCGCAGCCTCGCCGACATCACCGAGAACCTGCTGTCGATCGTGGAGGACAGCCGGACGCAGCCGTTGAGCGCCGACACCGCCAACCTGCTCACCTGCTACATCGGTGTGGTAGCGCCTGCGCGCGCTGCGGGCGCTCGAATCAAGGACATCCTGCGCGACAAGAACCTCGACATCGGACCGGCGCTCGACGCCTATCATCGCCGCCTGCAGATGCTGGCCGACGCCGGCATCGACGTGATCCGCGCCGACTTCGAAGCGGAGTTCGGCCGCAGCCTCGAATACTATACGGGCTTCGTGTTCGAGATCGTCGCGCCTGAACTCGGTGCGCAGAGCCCGATCGCGGGTGGAGGCCGCTACGACACGCTGATGCGCCAGTGCGGCGCCGAATCCGATGTCGCGGCGGTCGGTGGTGCGATCCACACCGAGCGGCTGCTCGCCGCCATCGCGGGAGGCGTGTGATGGCAACAGCGGTGGAGAAGCTGGTCCTCGCGGTGCCGTCCAAGGGGCGCCTGATGGAGCAGACGGCCGAGGTGTTCGCGAAGGCGGGCCTCGAATTGCGCAAGGTCGGCAATGTGCGCGGCTATCGCGGCGAGGTGGTCGGACTGCCGGCCGTCGAAGTCGCGTTCGTTTCCGCGTCCGAGATCGCCCGCTATTTGAAGACCGGCCGTGCCCACATTGGCATCACCGGCGAAGATCTGATCCGCGAGCAGATCAGCGATTGGGAGACGCGCGTCGAAATGCTGAAGCCGTTGGGCTTCGGTTTCGCCGATGTCGTCGTGGCGGTGCCGCAGTTCTGGATCGACGTGCGCGAGATCGCCGATCTCGACGAGATTTCGCCGGCGTTTCGCGAGCAGCATGGCCGCTGGTTCCGCGTCGCCACCAAGTACATGAACCTGACGCGGCGGTTCCTCTCCTCGCGCGGCCTCACCGACTTCCGTATCGTCGAAAGCCTCGGTGCGACGGAAGGCACGCCCGCCGCGGGCACCGCCGACTTCATCGTCGACATCACCACGACGGGCGAGACGCTGCGCGCCAACGGCCTCAAAATCCTCGACGACGGCGTCATCCTCAAATCGCAGGCGAACCTGATCGCCTCGCGGGTCGCGCCATGGACGCCGCGCATCCGCGAGGCCGAGAACGAGATCCTCGCCCGCCTCGGCGTATAGCCCAGAAACCCGCCTTCTGCGGGCTTTACTTCGCGGCGAGCGCGTCGACGAACGCGAACAGGTGGCGCTCGTAGAGGCCGTCGCGCGTGAGCGTCATGTGGTCGGAGCCGCGCATGCGCACGAACGTCTTCGGCTCGGGCGCGAGCGCATAAAGCCGCTCGGCATGATGGAACGGGATCACGCTGTCGCGGTCGCCGTGTGCGATCAGGATCGGCATGCGCACGCGGGCGATGTGCTCGCGCGACAGGAACTGGTCGCTCATCAACGTATGCACCGGCACGAACGGATAGCGCTCGGCGGCGACATCGACGACCGCCGTATAGGGCGCCTCGAGCACCAGCGCCCGCGCCGGAACCTGCGTCGCGAGTTGTACCGCGACACCGCTGCCGAGCGACAGGCCGTGAATGACGATGTCGCGTGCCGCGTGCCCTTGCGCACGTAACCAGTCCCAGGCGGTGCGCGCGTCGGTGACGAGCCCGGCTTCGCTGGGTGAGCCGGTCGAACCCGGATAGCCGCGATAGGAAAAAGCCAATACGCCGTCGCCATGCGCTGCGATGCGCTTCCAGCGGCCGGCATGGCGATGCAGCGCGCCGCCCTTGCCGTGCAGGAACAGGTAGACCGGGCGGCCGGGGCGTGGCGCGAGATACCATGCGGCCAGCGTCTCGCCGTCGGGCGTCGTCAGCGTGGAGCGCTGCGCACCGGGAATGACGACCGTATCGGGTTCGGTCAGCGCACCGCCGGCGTTGGTGGCGAAGACGAACTCGCGCTGTGCGGCCCACAGCGTCGCGACGAAGCCCGCGTAGAGCAGGATCGCGGCGGCGGGCAGCCACAGCAGGGCGCGACGGAGGCGAGGCATCGCCGAGGGTTCGTTCGTTGTGTTCACGCGAGCATCAATGCCGCCCGAAGGCGCCGCCAATATGACGACGCGCGGCGATGGGGATCGCCGCGCGTCAAATGCACATCAGATTTCGAGCGGTCTCAGTGGCCGCCGCCGGAGATCGCCTTGGCGATCTCTTCGGTCATCTTCTTGGCGTCGCCGAGCGCCATGATGGTGTTGTCGCGATAGAACACCGTGTTGTCGATGCCGGCGTAGCCGGACGCCAGCGAGCGCTTGTTGAACAGCACCGTGCCGGCCTTCCACACCTGCAGCACCGGCATGCCGTAGATCGGCGAGGACTTGTCTTCCTCGGCGGCCGGATTGACGACGTCGTTGGCGCCGATGACGTAGACCGCGTCGGTCTGCGAGAACTCGGAGTTGATGTCCTCGAGCTCGAACACTTCGTCATACGGCACGTTGGCTTCCGCCAGCAGCACGTTCATGTGGCCCGGCATGCGGCCCGCGACCGGGTGGATCGCGTACTTCACCTCGACGCCGGCTTTCTTGAGGTTGTCGGCCATCTCGCGCAGCGCGTGCTGGGCCTGCGCCACCGCCATGCCGTAGCCCGGCACGATGATGACCTTCTGCGCGTTCTTGAGGATGTAGGCCGCATCGTCGGCGCCGCCGATCTTGACCGGCTTCTGCTCGCCGCCGCCAGACGCCGCCGCCGTCTCGCCGCCGAAGCCGCCGGCGATCACCGACAGGAACGCGCGGTTCATGCCCTTGCACATGATGTAGGAGAGGATCGCGCCCGACGAGCCGACGAGCGCGCCGGTGATGATGAGCGCGATGTTGCCGAGCGTGAAGCCGATGCCAGCCGCGGCCCAGCCGGAGTACGAGTTGAGCATCGACACGACGACGGGCATGTCGGCGCCGCCGATCGGGATGATGAGCAGCACGCCGAGTGCCAGCGACACCAGCGTGATGAGCCAGAACAGCGTCTTGTCGCCGCCCGACTGGAACAGCATGACGATCAGCGCGATCAGCAGCAGGCCGAGTCCGGCGTTCACCAGATGGCGCATCGGCAGGATGATCGGCTTGCCGGACATGCGGCCCGACAGCTTGGCGAAGGCTATGACCGAGCCGGTGAAGGTGATGGCGCCGATGGCGACGCCGAGGCTCGCCTCGATCAGGCTGGCGCCCTTGATGTTGCCGGGGGTACCGATGCCGAACGCTTCCGGCGCGTAGATCGCGGCGGCGGCGACGAACACGGCGGCGAGGCCGACGAGAGAGTGGAACGCGGCCACCAGCTCGGGCATCGACGTCATCGGGATCTTTTTCGCCGTGTAGGCGCCGACACCGCCGCCGAGGCCGAGGCCGGCGATGATGAGCACCCAGGTGAGCGGCGACATCGGGCTCGCGACGCCGAGCGTCGTGACAATAGCGATGGCCATGCCGATCATGCCGTACATGTTGCCGGTGCGCGACGTCTCGGGATGCGAGAGACCGCGCAGCGCCAGAATGAACAGGATGCCGGAGACCAGATAGAGCAGGGCGACGAGATTGGCGCTCACTTCTTGGCTTCCTTCTTCTTGTACATCGCGAGCATGCGGGCGGTGACGAGGAAGCCGCCGAAGATGTTGACCGACGCCATCACCAGCGCCAGGAACCCGAACAGTTTCGCCGCCGTCGAACCCGAAGCGACGCCCTGTACGCCGACGGCGAGCAGCGCGCCGACCACGATCACCGACGAGATGGCGTTGGTGACGCTCATCAGGGGCGTGTGCAGGGCCGGCGTCACCGACCACACCACGTAGTAGCCGACGAAGATCGCCATCGCGAACACCATCAGCTCGTAGAAGAACGGATCGACGGAGCCTTCGCCGCCACCGGCGCCGGCGAGCGCCGCTCCGGTGGAAGCGACCAGCGCCGCGGTCGCGAGGGCAGAAACGCGCTTCAGCATGGTGGCTGTCTCCTTCACGCGGCGGCGAGGTTCGGATGGATGATGGCGCCGTCTTTGGCGACGAGCGTGCCCTTCACGGTCTCGTCCTCCCAGTTGACCTTGAGCGCCTTCTCCTTCTTGTCGATCATGGTCTCGATGAAGGCGAGCAGGTTCTTGGCGTAGAGGCTCGAGGCGTTGAACGGGAGTGTCGCGGCCAGCGTCAGCGGGCCGGCGATCTTGACGCCGTTGTCGGTGGTGATGGTCTGCCCTGGTACCGTCAGTTCCGAGTTGCCGCCGCGCTCGGCGGCGAGGTCGACGATCACCGAGCCGGGCTTCATGCTCTCGATCATGGCGCGCGTGATGAGGCGCGGAGCCGGGCGGCCGGGGATCAGCGCCGTGGTGATGACGATGTCCTGGATCTTGATGTGGTTGGCGACCAGTTCGGCCTGCTTCTTCTGGTACTCGGCGCTCATCGGCTTGGCATAGCCGGCGGCGGTCTGTGCCTGTTTGAACTCGTCGTCCTCTACGGCGATGAACTTGGCGCCGAGGGACGCCACCTGCTCCTTGGTGGCGGGGCGAACGTCGGTCGCCGAGACGATGCCGCCGAGGCGGCGCGCGGTGGCGATGGCCTGCAGGCCGGCGACGCCGACGCCCATGATGAACACCTTGGCGGCGGGCACCGTGCCGGCGGCCGTCATCATCATCGGCAGCGCCTGACCGAACATGGCGGCGCCGTCGACGACGGCCTTGTAGCCGGCGAGGTTGGCCTGGCTCGACAGCACGTCCATGGACTGCGCGCGGGTGATGCGCGGCATGAATTCCATGGCGAACAGCGACGCCTTGGTGCCGGCCAGCGTATCGAGGCCCGGCCGGTCGTCGTAGGGGTTGAGGATCGAGAACACCATAGCGCCGGGCTTCAGCTGGGCGATCTCCTCGGCGGCCGGGCGGCGCACCTTGAGCAGCATGTCGGCGCCCGCGAGCGCCTCTCCCGCCGAGCCGACGATTTCGGCTCCGGCCGCCTTGAGCGCCTCGAGAATCGACATCAGGTCCTGCGGAGTGGCGCCCAGGGCATTCAGCGCCTTGACCACGTCGAGCAGGTTGGTGCTCGGCGCCACCATGCGCAGCCCGGTGCCCTGCTGCTCGACGGTGATCTTCGAGTCCGGCACCACCACGGTCTCGCCTTCGCTGAACGGCGCCGGCTGACTGACCCTGGGCTGGTTCTCGATCACCACCGACAGGTTGCCGTGAGCCACCGCGGCGTTGTGCAGGGTGACGCTGCCGTTGAGCACCACGGCGCCGCTGCGCGAGTTGATGATGACCCTGGCCGGCGCCTCGACCGGCAGGATGTCGAGGCCCTCCAGACGGGCCATGAAGTTGACCCGGCCGTTGGGGTCGCGCG
>CALFEM010000362.1 GCA_937950105.1 uncultured Alphaproteobacteria bacterium
CTGATCCGCGACCGCGCCAGCCTGATCGCGGTGATCGTGCGCGAAACCGGCCGCACGCTCGGCAACGCCGAGGCCGAGGTGCGCGAGGCGGTGGATTTCCTGCGCTACTACGCGGCGGAGGCGCGCACACGGCTGGCGGGCCCGCAGCGGCTCGCCGGACCGACCGGCGAAACCAACATGCTGTCGCTACGAGCGCGCGGACCGATCGCTGCCATCAGCCCGTGGAATTTCCCGCTGGCGATCTTCGTCGGCCAGATCGCGGCGGCGCTCGCCGCCGGCAATCCGGTGCTGGCGAAGCCCGCCGAGCAGAGCCCGCTCACCGCGCACCTCGCCGTCACCATCCTGCACGAGGCGGGCGTGCCGGGTGATTGCCTGCATCTGCTGCCGGGCGGCGGAGAAGTCGGACAGCACCTGGTCGCCGATCAGCGCGTCAAGGGCATCCTGTTCACGGGCTCGATCGAAACCGCGTGGTCGATCCAGACGGCTCTGGCGAAGCGACGCGGCGCGCTGGTTCCCTTCATCGCCGAGACCGGCGGCGTCAACGCCATGATCGCGGATTCGACCGCGCTCCCCGAACAGGTGGTGCGCGACGCCGTGCGCTCGGCCTTCGACAGCGCCGGGCAGCGCTGCTCGGCGGCGCGCGTGCTCTACCTGCAGGACGAGATCGCGCCGCGCGTCATCGACATGCTGGTCGGCGCGGTCGAAGCGCTCGACATGGGCGATCCGCTGGACATGGCGACCGACGTCGGCCCGGTCATCGAGGAGGCGGCACAGGACGCCATCGAGGCGCACAAGCTGCGCCTGTCGCGGGCGCACCGGCGGCTCGTCGACGTTCGCCTGCCCGATGCGTGCCGGCCCGGAAGCTACGTGACGCCGGCGGTCTACGAGGTGCAACGCATCCGCGACATCGGCGGCGAGGTGTTCGGCCCGGTGCTACACGTCGTGCGGTTCGCGAGTGGCCGTCTCGACGAGGTCATCGCCGAGATCAACGCCGCCGGCTATGGCCTGACGATGTCCTTGCACAGTCGGCTGGAGAGCGTCGCCGATCATGTCGCTGCACGCGCCCGCGTCGGCAATCTCTACGTCAACCGCAACCAGATCGGCGCCGTGCCCGGCGTTCAGCCGTTCGGTGGCGAGGGGCTTTCAGGGACCGGTCCGAAGGCGGGCGGGCCGCACATGCTGACGGCGCTGACGACCGAGCGCGTGCGCACGACGGACGTGACCGCGACCGGCGGCAATACCGAGTTGCTGTCGCGGGTTTGACGCGGCGCGTTGCGGCGCGCGATGCTCGTCCCCATTCTGAGGTCGAGGACACTCGGACCGGAAAGGACGCGACACGAGCATGGCCAGCGAGCGCAAGCCGCCCCGTACCGAGCCCGCCGGCAGCCAAAAGCACGGCCAGGAACCGATCAAGCGGGGCGAAGGTGCGGTGGCGGCGCCCGCAACGACCGGCAGCGCGCCCGCCGCCTCTCGCTCGAGCGATGCCGATGTCGCGGCTTTCGTCGCCGGATTGCGCGCGCGTGCCCCGGCGTCGGGCACGGCCGGCGTCGGGCGGCTGATCTTCGCCATGGACGCCACCATGAGCCGCCAGCCGACCTGGGACATGGCGCTGGCGCTGCAGTCGGAGATGTTCACCGCCGTGAAGGCGGTGGGCGGGCTGGATGTGCAACTCGTGTATTTTCGTGGCGCCGGCGAGTGTCGGGCGTCGAAGTGGGTATCGGACCCGGACCAACTCGCCCGCCTGATGACCACGGTCGATTGCCGCGGCGGTCACACGCAGATCGGCAAGGTGCTGGGCCACGCCCGCGGCGAAGGCGGCGCACGCAAGATCAACGCTCTCGTCTACGTCGGCGACGCCATGGAGGAGAACATCGACGACCTTTGCGCCAAGGCGGGCGAGCTGCAACTGCTCGGTGTGCCGGTGTTCCTGTTCCAGGAGGGACGCGATGCCCGCGCCGAAACCGCGTACCGGGAAATCGCGCGATTGACGAACGGCGCCTGGTGCCGCTTCGACGCCGGGGCTGCTGCGCAGTTGCGCGAACTGCTCACCGCGGTCGCGGTCTACGCCGCGGGCGGCCGCAAGGCTCTGCAGGCGCTGACACACGGGCGCGGTTCCGACGGTGCGCGGCGGATTCTTGCGGCTCTGCCGGCGCCCGTCTCGGGCGCAGCGAAGGGACAGCGCTGATGCAGGCTTTTCTGCTCGGTCTCGTGGCGCTGGCGGCGGGGCTGGTAGCGGTCCGCTGGTTCACCCGCGCGAGCCCGGCGCACATGGCGCGCAACATCAAGTGGCTGGCGATCGGTATTGCTGCCGCGCTGGCCTTCGGGCTGTTGCTGCGTGGTTCGGTGTCGGCGGCCATTCCGGCGGCACTGTTCGCGTTGTGGCTGGCGGGCGAGTATCTCGGCTACCGGCTGCCGGGCGGCGCATCGGCGCCGCGCTCCGGTGGCCAGACGTCGCGCATCGTCACCGAATATCTCGACATGGAGCTCGATCATGACAGCGGCAGCGTCGACGGCAGGGTGCTGAAGGGGCTGTTCACGGGCCGCCGCATCTCGTCGCTGGCGGCGGAAGAACTGGCGCTGCTCTGGCAGGACTGCCGTCTCGGCGACGCGCAGTCGGCGAGCATCGTCGAGGCGTATCTCGACCGCATGCATCCGACCTGGCGCGAGGACGTGGCGCGTGGCGAGAAGCGCATGGCGAGCGCGCCGGACGGGCGCATGACTGCGGAGGAAGCCTACGAGATCCTCGGCCTCGCGCCGGGCGCCACGCGCGATGACATCCGCCGCGCCCATCGCGAGCTGATGCTGAAACTGCATCCGGATCGCGGCGGCTCGACCTATCTGGCCGCCAAGGTCAACGAGGCCAAGGATGTGCTGCTCGAGGCGACGCCGTAATCTCGTTCGCGCGCAGCCGCCACGCCCACCCTGCGCAAGATGTGCGGGGTCCAGGGGCGAGCCCCTGGCCTTCTCTTCACGTCACTTCGGTTCAGGACATTGACCTGCTCAGTCGAAGACTCTAGCGGGCGCGCGCGACCATGCAGTCGACCGAATGGCGGCGCAGCTCCGTACAGGCGCGGGTTGCACCCGACGAGTCGAAACCGGCGAAACGTGCGCGGACGAGCTTGCGGGTGCCGACCGCGACCGGCTCCGTCAGCGGCGCGGCGCCGGCAAGAACGTCGCGGGCCAGACCGCGCGCCGCTTCGAGACGCCGCTGCGCCTCGGTCTCGCTGTCGAAGGCGCCGATCTGAATGACATAGTCACCGCTGCGGGTGGTGGCCGGTGTGGAGCGGGCCGCGGGCTCGTCGACCGGTCCGCGCAGGCGCCAGGTCGGGTCCGGCACGGCCGCAACGCGCGGCGCGGGGGCAACCGCCCCGGCCGCTGCTTCGGCGGGATCGCTGCGATTGGCGGCGAGGATATTGGCGAGCTGCTCGTGCAGGGTCGAAGGGGGACGCCCCGGTGCGGCGGTGCCGGCATCATCCTGCAGGCCGGGAGGAGCGCCGGCTGACAGCGCCGGAAGGATAGCGCCATCGCTCTGGCGGGCGATGGTGCCGTCGCCGGCGGCGGCGAGGCGGACGTTGCGGACGCGCGCGACAGAGACGCGCGAGGCGATGTTCGGCTCGGCGATACGAACCGGTTCGGCAGTCTGCACGGGCGGGGCGGCGGGCGTGACCG
>CALFEM010000363.1 GCA_937950105.1 uncultured Alphaproteobacteria bacterium
GAAACGGTGGTCGCCATCAATCGGAAACCCCGGTCGCCATGCCCCGGAGCGCGCAAGAAGTAGGGCGTCCGACTTGCGCCAGTGCTCGCGATGCCCGTGGCGATTGACGTCGAGTGCCGCCTGCACCGCGTCGAAGACGCTCTTCTCGACGATCGCCTCGTGTTCGCCGGGAAAGCTCTTGTCGCGGTGATTGATCTCGCCGAGGTAGGTTCGGTTGCGAAGGAGCGAGACCAGCGCGCCGACCATGAACGGAATGCCGCCGATGGTGCGGCCGGTGGCAAGCTTCCGCTCGCGCGTGACGATGCCGCGGGCGCGCAGATCTCGCTGGAGCGCTGGCAGGGAGCGCAGGTCCTGGTAGCGGTCGAAGACGAGTCGGACCGTATCGGCCTCCGCGGGAACGACGACCAGCTTGCGGTCGACGACATTGTATCCGAGAGGCACGACACCGCCCATCCATAGTCCCTTCTTCTTGGACGCGGCGATCTTATCGCGGATGCGCTCGCCGGTGACCTCGCGCTCGAACTGGGCGAACGACAGGAGCACGTTGAGCGTCAGGCGGCCCATCGACGTCGTCGTGTTGAACGACTGCGTGACCGAGACGAACGAGACGCCGTGCGCGTCGAACAGCTCGACCAGCTTCGCGAAATCCGCCAGCGAGCGCGTCAGCCGATCGACCTTGTAGACCACGATGATGTCAAGGCGCCGCTCGCGGATCTCGGCCAGGAGGGCCTGCAACGCCGGCCGCTCCATGTTGCCGCCGGAGAACCCGCCGTCATTGAAGTGCGTCTTGATGAGACGCCAGCCCTCGTGCGTCTGGCTCTTGATATAGGCCTCGCAGGCTTCGCGCTGCGCGTCGAGCGAGTTGAAGTCCTGCTCGAGGCCGGCGTCCGTCGAGACGCGGGTGTAGACGGCGCAGCGTAGCCGCTTTGGTGTCGGCGCCGTCATGGAGCACCAACCTTGGCGCCGCCGACGCGGCCTTTGCGATTTCTCTTCAAGCCGAAGAAGCGAGGGCCATTCCATCGCGTGCCCGTGATCGCGAAGGCGACCTCGGACAGGCTGCGATACGTGGTGCCGTTCCAGGCAAAGCCGTCGGCCAGCACCATGACGTGGTGCATCGTGCCGTTATGCTCGCGACCGATCACAGTGCCCGGCGCCAGCGCGCCTGCGCCGCGAGCGGAAAGGTTGAGGCTCTCCAGCGTCGGAACGCCAGCAACTTTTCCCTTGGCTCGCTGTCCGGCGATCTGGCGCAGCAGTTTGATGCTCGGGCCATCGAGATCGCCGAAAGCATCGGCCTGGATGCGGTAAGAGGTGAGCCGGACGAGTAGTTGCCGCGGAAGATGCTCGGGAACCGGTCGGCCCGTCAGCTTGCGCCATCGACGCCGCAGCGCGTCGAGATCAAGCTCGGCGAGACCAGCCAAATCGTGGCTAACCTCGCTCTCGGTACGACGAACGCTCATCACCGCCCCCGACCGACGCGATCGGTCCGATACCGCCGGGTACCGTCATCGTCGCGCGACGAGACGAGGGGCAGGCCGAGCTTCTTCTTCACAGCGCCGGAAAGGAAACCGCGGACGCTGTGCGGCTGCCAGCCCGTTGCCGCGACCAGTTCCGAGAGCGTCGCGCCATCGGGGCGTGCGAGGAGTTGCAGGCAGTGATCCTGCTTGGTCGCGGTCGCACACGTCGTGGCGTGCTCGGGATCCTTCGGGCGAGGCGTGCCTTTGGCCCGAACCGCTTTCCTGGTCGGGGTGTCGCGCTTGGCTGGCGATGCGGTGCTGTTGGCCGAGGATTTGCGGCTCTTCGAGGTCATGATCGGGGCTCCAGGGTTCGGGCATCGCGACACGCGATGCTGGCACGACCCGAAGCCCCGCATGATCGGCGAGGCGTCGCCCGCGCCTGAAGGGCGCCGGCCTGGCATGACGACAGGAACGCTTCGTTGGCCGGTGAAGTCCAGAGACATTTCGCGCTAGCGCATAGAGCGGTCATCCCTCTCTCGTCCGCCGCCTGCGTGCCCGTATCGGAGGTGCGCGAACCCGCCGCGGAGTGGCGCCGCTGTCAACCAGCACACGAGCCGCGGCGG
>CALFEM010000364.1 GCA_937950105.1 uncultured Alphaproteobacteria bacterium
GTCGATCGTGGCTTGGAGAATTAGCGCATGAACGCCATGGATACCCACCTCAAGCAGGCGCAGCAGCTCGGCGAAGAGCAGAGCATCTGGTTCAAGCTCTCGCCGCTGCTGAAGGGGAATACCGACAACCCGCTGCGCATTTTGATCCAGATGACCGAGCGCTATGGCCCGGTCATCCCGGTCAACATGGGCAGCGAGCGCGTCGTCCTCATCACCGAGCCGGCGCTGTTCAAGCACGTCCTGGTCACCAAGGCGGACGACTACATCAAGTATTTCGACGGCCTGAAGCCGATCTTCGGCAAGGCCATGATCACGCACGACGGCGCGCTCTGGCAGAAGATCCGCATGCCGCAGCAGCCGGCGTTCCATCCGGATGCGTTCGGGGACTACATCCCGTTCTTCGTCGCTGCCATCAAGACCAAGATGGACCAGTGGGGCGAGTACGCGAAGACCGGCGAGACCTTCGAGATGGTCGAGCAGACGTGGACGCTCGCCGCCGACATGATCTGCAAGGCGCTGTTCGATCGCGACATGCCGTTCAACCCGCACGTCGTCTTCAAGTACGTGAAGATGTACACCGACGTGCAGGAGCACAAAGGCATCCGCCAGAAGAAGCAGTCGGGCGAGCAGTTCGAGATCACCGAGGCCGATGCCGCCAAGGCGATGGAAGCTTGGGCCTCCGTGCCGCCGGCCGTCATCGCCGCCGACCCGCGTGACGAGCGCGAGAAGACGCTGCTGAAGCTCATCCAGAGCTGCGTCGCCGACCCGTCGATCCCGGAGTTCGACCAGCAGCAGGCGATCGACGAGATCAAGCAGTACCTGTGGGCCGGTACCGAGACCACGGCGCTGACGCTGGCGTGGGCGCTCTACCTTCTCTCCAATCACCCGGAAGCGGCCGAGCGCGTCATCGCCGAGAGCGAGGCGGTCCTGGGCGATCGCGAGCCGACCGCGGCCGACTATTCGGCGCTCACCTACACGCGCGCCGTCATTCAGGAGACGATGCGCCTCTATCCGCCGGTGTGGGGCCTGATCCGCATTGCCGACAAGCCGGACAACATCGGCGGTGTCGACGTGAAGGTCGGCGACCGCATCGTGCTGTTCGGCTATAGCGCGCAGCACAACCCGAAGTTCTGGGACGAGCCGGAAGCCTTCCGTCCGGAGCGCTGGATGGACAAGAGCGCCAAGCGCCAAGTCAAGTATTCCTACATCCCGTTCGGCGCGGGCAAGCGCTCGTGCATCGGCGGCGCCATGAGCCAGGTCGAGAATACACTGGCCCTGTCGCTGCTGCTGCGCCGTTTCCGCCCCGAGTACGTTGGCCCGGTGCCGGCGCCGATCAACGCCACCGTCACGCTGACGCCGAAGGGCGGCCTGATGTTCCGCATGCACGAACTGAACAAGACGGCCTGAGCGAGCCTCGCACCGCTGTAGCAGCGACGCGCACTCGACGTTGCAAGGGCGGCCCCGCCAAGGGTCCGCCCTTTTTGCTGTTCCGCGCGCAAGTGCTTCATCGCCGCCGACAACCTCACGCGCCGCGGCACGCGAAAGCCCGAGACAGCGCGCTCGAGGCCACGACACGAAAAAGAGGGCGGAGATAGAACCCCGCCCGAGTTTCCGGTATGGCCCCGGGCGACGGCGTGGCACGACGCCACCCGGATGCCTGCTTTTACGCGCGTCGGCTGTCGTGGATCAGTCGCTTTGTCCACCCGTCGCCAGTGCGACTCGATCGGGCACCGCGTAACGGGATGGCAAAACGGCGCGCCCCTTTTCGAAGCGCGCCGCTGCAGATCTTCGTCGATGGAGTACGCCGGCACCAGAGGCCGACGCGAAGCCTCAGCCGACGATCTCGTCGAGACGGAAGTTCATCGCGATCTCGCGCTCGGCGGCGGCCGGGCTGTCCGAACCGTGCGACGAGTTCTCGCCCTTCGACACCGCGAACAGCTTGCGGATGGTGCCCTCGGCGGCCTGCGCCGGATCGGTCGCGCCCATGACTTCGCGATACTTGGCGATGGCGTCCTCGCCCTCCAGCACCTGCAGCACGATCGGGCCCGAGGTCATGAAATCCACCAGTTCACCGTAGAACGGGCGCGCCTTGTGTTCCTCGTAGAACTTCTCGGCCTGGGCGCGGGTCCAGCGCACGCGCTTCTGGGCGACGACGCGGAGCCCCGACTTCTCGATGACGGCGTTTATGGCGCCGGTCAGGTTGCGCCGCGTGGCGTCCGGCTTGATGATGGAAAAGGT
>CALFEM010000365.1 GCA_937950105.1 uncultured Alphaproteobacteria bacterium
AGATCGCGGTAGCAGCGGCTCTTGGGCGCGGTCCAGTGCGTCAGCTCGTGCAACAGCACGGCGTAGTAGGCCTCGTCGCGCGTCATCGTGTCGGTGCCGCAGAACAGCGCCTCGTCAGGCATCTGGATGTGATCGGTGGCCGGGCGGTAGAAGGCGCGCTCGCCGCCATGCTCGATGCGGGCACCGGTGGCGGTGATGAAGCGGTCGGCAGCGCCAATGCGCTCGATGGGACCAAGCCGGGCAGGGGCGTCGGGCACGGTGTAGCCGTCGACATCGGCGGCGTTGAAGACATGAGAGGCGCGCGCCACGCGGCGCTTGCCGTCGTCGCTCTCGTTTTCCGGATCGGGGGCGGCGTCGTATTCTTTGTAGAAGACGACGAGCGCGGCCTTGGCACCCTTGCGGACCTGCGCACCCTTCTCGGCCCACTGGCGGTAGGTCGCCCACACCGGAGCCGTGAAGCCGCGCATCTCGGCCTCGGCCCACAATGCGACGACATTGACGCCGTTGTAGAGCTTGCCGGTCAGCGCGTTCTCCGGCAGCCACAGCGGTGTAGCAGAGCGGCGCCAGGGCATCTGCGGACGGCCCGGGTTCTTCTCGATGGCGGCGATAATCTTGGCGGTAATCTCGGCATGGAGATCGCGGCGCACGGTCTTGGCGTGTGTGGTCATGGTGTCGTCCCTTCGCGGCTCTTGAACCCGCCCCGATGGCGGTTTCGATGCCGGGCGAAAGGCGACGGCGGATAAGCGGGCGCGGAACCGAAGCGCGGCACGCGCGAGGCGGCCCGGCTTTGCCGAAGGCCGAGGGCTGTCGTGCCGAAGGCGCGCTAGCAGACAGCCCTTGCAGCGCCCGCGCGCCGGCGCACGCTCTGGCATCATGACAAACCGCCTCGGGCAGGATCGCCGCGGAAGGGTGGACGGCAGCAGTGGCGCGAACCGACCGGCTCGCGGCCACCTCCGAGATCGCCAGCGCCATCGGGCCGAGATGCGGTCACGACTGCAGATGATCCTGCCGGTATCGGAATGGAGCGTGTGCGAGACTCAGCCGGGCGGCCAGCTTTCCATAAGTGTGATAATGTTTGTTATGTGAAATCGGGGCAGGCACCGCTGGCACCGGATGCGACCCGTGACCGGTCCCGATCGAGCGGCAGCGCGACAGTCAGTGCCGCATCCCGGAACCGACGTCGTCACGAACGATCGCGAACCGGAAGAACTTGTCGCATAAAGCGGTCTTGCGCAGCTCGACCTGTCTCAGCGGTCCATATCGCGACGGCTCCCGCTCCTCGATCAGCCCCAGCCAATTGAGCGGCCGGATGAGGCGGGAGGCGAGGTAGAGCAGCGCAGTCTCTTCGGATGTGCCCCACCGCGCCGGCACGATGTCGATCGGGAGGCACCAGCCGGCCAGCTCGGGGAACGCGGTCCAGTCCGTCAGGCGGCGATGGATCGCGGCCAGCACGTGGTGCAGATCGATATCCGGCATCTCGATCGGCCACCGGTCGTGGCCAGCGAAATCGAACCTGGTGAAATAGGTCTCGAACAGCGTGACCTGCAGCAGACCTTCCTGGCCGCAGTGCTCCTTGCCGGCCGCGGTCAGTACGGCGCGACCCTTGACGTGACGGATGAGCTTGGCGGCGAGCAGCAGCTCGTGCAGCGCGTAGAGCGGCGGGACATCCGGCTCGTTGAGGACCTTGCAGACGACGTAGAGTTCCGGGGCCGTGTACTGCGGCCACACTTGCGATTGAACGCCCCCGATTTCGTGAGCCCGATACCGCCCTGCTCGGTCATGTATCGCAGGGTCGCCGCCGCTGCGAGGCACAGTCGGCTGCCGGCCAAGTCCGACGCGCCGAGTGCCTCGCTGAGCAGGAGGTGCGGGCTGCCCCGGAATACGACCGTCATGGCTCGCTCGTGATCTCGGTTCCGGGAACGAATATCTGCGGTCCCCGGCCTCCGACGGTCTCCAACTCGACACTCGTGCCGGGCAAACGGATGAGTTGCTCAGTTGATCCCTACCACGATCCGCGTTGGACGTCAGAGTTCACCGGTCGTTCTGCTGTCGTCGGCTTTTGGAGGACGAGCGGGAGTGCCGGTGCGGTCACCCAAGGGGAATACTGACCCAGAGCGGAAGAGGACGTTGTCTGAGAGCTTGCGATGTTTGTGAGCCGATGATTAGCTTGAAAGCGGTTGCAAGACTCTTGGATTAGCTAGCTGGATCGGGTGGGGGGGGGGCAATGTCAGGGGGCGACAGCATACTTGCATCGAGGGAAGGCCAAGTAGCACTGGTTAAAGCGACGGCCGTCAATCCAGATTGGGATCAAACCAAGTGGAACCAAATACTATTTGAAAATGCAAACAAGAATCACCTGCATTAAGACAATCTAAGATGGACGCTGCTCGCGGGCTTTGGCTTGTTCTTTCTGACCGGAACGGCCACCATCCATGACCCCAAGTTTTCTGGTGCACATGCGCTCATGCACTTCATCCAGATTGTGCTTTGCTTTGTTGGAACGGTTTGGTTTTTCGTGCTCTTAATCGAGGGCTGGCACTATAACCTGTACATCGCCTATCTGGGCGACTGCGAAAATCGGATAGCTCGTCGACAAGACCTGCGCACACTAGCTGAATTCAATAAGGCGAACAGGCCTGGAATGAAATCAGTTCATCCCAGCTACCACTGTGCGCTACTCTTCGTCTTGCTATGCAACTCAACCCACTTGTTCGAATTCACGCAAGAAGAGCGGGGCTTCCTGATTGCCTCTGTGGTTAGCGGGGTCTACGTCGTGATCCTGTTTCTTGTCTCCGTGGTTTTGGCGATTCCTGAGTGGCTGGATGCTTTGCAGAACCGCGATTCTTAGCGGCGGAGCATCAGGACCATCAGTGTGACATTGGACAAGGGGAGACGAGGAGTTCGGGGGCCTCCGTCGATGTGCCTTAATGGCCCATCTCGTCGGATCGAGGTCGGGCAGAGCGCGGCAGCTCTGCCCGGGTAGTTCAGACGTCAATCTTCTCTGCAATTTCGATCGCGTCGTCGATCTCTATGCCCAAGTAGCGCACGGTGCTCTCGATCTTCGTGTGCCCGAGCAGCAGTTGCACCGCTCGCAGGTTCCCCGTGCGCCGGTAGATCAGCGTCGCCTTTGTGCGCCGCAACGAGTGGGTGCCGAACTTGAGGGGGTCGAGCCCGATGCTTGCAACCCATTCGCCAACGAGCCGCGCGTATTGCCTTGTCGTCAATCCGCATCGTGGTTCGCCCCGACCGGCGAACAGGAACTGACCGGGCTGGCGACCGGTCTCCCGAAGATAGCCATCGATCGCCTGCCGGGTTTGCTCGGTCAGCTCGAACCGAACCGGGTGCCCGGTCTTCTTCTGCCGTACAGTTGCTCGGTCGAGCGTGTACCCGTTCGGAGCGACATCGTCGACGCGGACCGCGACGACGTCGCAGCCACGCAGCTTGCTGTCGATCGCGAGATTGAACAGCGCGAGGTCGCGCGTGCGACGCTCGATTTGCAGCTTGGTCGGGCGGAGCGGGGGCTTGGCCCCGACCAGCTTGCCCTTGTTCCACGGCGGCCGACGGCCGACGGTGCCAGATGAGTTCGTATCGTTGTCGTTCATGGTCCGTCTCCTCTGTTGAGAGACAGTCCATGATGCTCGGCGCCGGCCCAACCGGTTGATCGCGCGTCAGGTTTCGGCGAGGATCTTCGGTGCCATGGTTACGGGCGCGGCGGTCGTGACCCAACGCAGAAGACCGACTGGCGGAGGCCCCGACGCCATCGCGCCCGGTTCGAGGAGCGGCTGCTGTGGACGCCGGGCACTCCCTATCCTATCTCGGACCCGGCTGCGGCGCACTGGCCTGCAGGCCGTCCAGCAACAGCCCGGCCACGAGCTCGAGATCGGCCTCGTCGCAGCCGATAGCGAGGGTGCAGATCGGAAGAGCGTCGTGTAGGGAAAGAGTGTAGATCTCGGTGGTCGCCG
>CALFEM010000366.1 GCA_937950105.1 uncultured Alphaproteobacteria bacterium
AGGTCTCGTCCTCGCGGAATCGCACGTCCGGCGCATACTTGAGGTTGACCGCCCTGGCGATCACCGAGCGGAAGAACTTCTTGTGCTTGTTGAGCGCCTCGAGCACTGGCTTCAGGTCGACGCCGCCGAGCGGCATGATGTAGGCGGTGGCGATCTTCAGGTCCGGCGACAGGCGCACCTCGGTCACGGTGACGACGTGGCTGGTGATGACGTCGTCGTGGATTTCGCCGCGCACGAACGTCTCCGACAGCGCATGGCGGATCAACTCGGCCACGCGCAACTGGCGCTGTGACGGACCCTTGCCGGGCGCGCCCGCCGGGCCGCCGCGTGCTCGTTGTCTGCTGGTCATTTTTTCTCCGCACCGGGATTGGACCGGCTGCGGCCTCTCACTCAGAAAATGGAGCGCGTGGCTATCACGCCTGCGCCACGAGTTCAACCGATGGCGATCACGTACACGTCCTGCGCGCTCGCGGCATGTAACCGCTGAACGATGCCATCGACGATGGCGCGCTGCAGGCCGTCGTGGATGGCGGCGCCCTCGAACCAGACCTTGAGGCCCGGCATCTCGTCGTCGATCACGGCGATGGCGCCGGTCTGGATGTGCTTCAGGCGCAGGATGCCCCAGCCTTCGTCCTTGACGAGATCGGCCGTTGCCAGCGCCGCCAGCGTCTCGGGCGTGGTGCGGAGGAAATGCCCGTCCTCGCGCTTGATCAGAAATTCGGCCATGCCAGCGTCTCCCCGTGCCCCGGTCGTCGCGCAGATTGCATCTCGGCGTGAAGCCGGCACAAAAACAAAAGTCCAGGGGACTTGTCCCCTGGACCCTGGACTTTCAAGTGCGGGGTCGAGGGGGAAAGCCCCCTCGCCTTCACGTCTCTCGCAGACGCATCACAGCGTGCGCTGGATGATCTCGACGTTGAAGCACTCGATTTCGTCACCTTCGCGGATGTCCTGGTAGTTGGCGAAGGCCATGCCGCATTCCTGGCCAGCCGGCACTTCCTTGACGTCGTCCTTGAAGCGCTTGAGCACCGACAGCGTGCCTTCGTGGATGACGACCTTGTCGCGCAGCAGACGCACCTTGGCGCCGCGCTCGACCTTGCCGTCGGTGACGAGGCAGCCCGCGACCTTGCCGACCTTGGTGATGTTGAACACCTGCTTGATGGACGCGTAACCGAGGAAGTTCTCCTTCTTGGTCGGCGCGAGCAGGCCCGACATCGCCGATTTCACGTCGTCGACGAGATCGTAGATGATCGAGTAGTAGCGGATCTCGATGCCCTGCTGATCGGCGGCGAGCTTCGCCTGCGCGTTGGCGCGGACGTTGAAGCCGACGATGATCGCCTTCGATGCCGACGCCAGCGCGATGTCCGACTCGGTGATGCCGCCAACGCCCGAATGCACGATGCGCGCCTCGACCTCGTCGGTGCCGAGCTTCTTCAGCGCGCCGGAGATGGCTTCGATCGAACCCTGCACGTCGCCCTTGATGAGCAGCGTGAACTCGCGCTTGCCGGCGGAGTCCTTCAGCGTCTGCATCATCTGCTCGAGCGTGCGCGGCGTACCTGCCGAGCCCATGGTCTCGCGGCGCTTGCGGATACGGTAATCGGTGATCTCGCGGGCACGGGCCTCGCTCTCGACCACGGCGATCTGATCGCCCGCCTCGGGCGCGCTGTCGAAGCCGAGCACCTCGACCGGCACCGACGGGCCGACCTTGGCGACGTTCTGGCCGTGATCGTCGATGAGGGCGCGCACGCGACCCCACGCCGAGCCGGCGACGACGATGTCGCCGACCGCCAGCGTGCCACGCTGCACCAGCACGGTGCCGACCGGACCACGGCCACGCTCCAGCTTCGCCTCGATGACGATGCCTTCGGCGGAACGATCCGGGTTGGCCTTGAGGTCGAGAATTTCGGCCTGCAGGTTGATGGCTTCGAGCAGCTTGTCGAGATTCAGACGCTTCAGCGCCGAGACTTCGACCTCGAGCGTATCGCCCGACATGCTCTCGACCACGATCGAGTGCTGCAGCAGCTCGTTGCGCACGCGCGACGGGTCCGCCTGCGGCTTGTCGATCTTGTTGATGGCCACGATCAGCGGCACACCGGCCGCCTTGGCGTGGTTGATGGCTTCCACCGTCTGCGGCATGACGCCGTCGTCGGCCGCCACCACCAGCACGACGATGTCCGTCACCTTGGCGCCGCGGGCACGCATGGCGGTGAACGCCTCGTGGCCCGGCGTATCGATGAACGTCACCTTGTCGCCCGCCGGCGTCTCGACCTGGTAGGCGCCGATGTGCTGGGTGATGCCGCCGGCTTCGCCCGCGACCACGTTGGCCTTGCGGATGGCGTCGAGCAGCGAGGTCTTGCCGTGGTCGACGTGGCCCATGATGGTGACCACCGGCGCGCGCGACACCAGGCTTTCCTCGGTGTCTTCCTTGCCGATGAAGCCTTCCTCGACGTCGGCTTCCGACACGCGCTTCGGCGTATGGCCGAACTCGGTGACGAGCAGCTCCGCCGTATCGGCGTCGATCACGTCGTTGATCTTGTGCATCGCGCCTTGTTTCATCAGGTACTTGATGACATCGACGGCACGCTCGGTCATGCGGTTCGCCAGTTCGGCGATGGTGATGACCTCAGGAATGATGACCTCGCGGGTAATTTTTTCCCTCGTCTGGGCAATGCCCATCGCCTTCAGCTTCTCGCGCTCGCGCTTACGCTTCAGGGATGCGAGAGAGCGTTCGCGCTGCTTCTCGTCGAAGGCGTTGTTGATGGTCAGCTTGATGCGCTCGCGGCGCTCGTCGACGACCTTGGTGGCCGGACGCGGCACCTTGCTGCCGCCGGGTCCGCGCTTGACGCGGTTGTCGTCGTCCTCCGAAGCCTCGGTCGCAGGCGCGGCCGTCGCCGGACGCGGCGCGCGCTTCGGCGGCTCGACGTCGGGCGTCGCATCGGGCTTGGCCGGGCCGCGGCGCGGCGCCGACGGCAACAGGATCTCTTTCGGGCGCCCGCCCTCGCGCGGCATCAGCGCCGGGTTGTAGGACGAGCCCTGCTGCGGGCGTCCACCGCCGGGGCCACCCGCCGGACGGCGGCCGGCATAAGATCGGAAGAGCGTCGTGTAGGGAAAGAGTGTAGATCTCGGTGGT
>CALFEM010000367.1 GCA_937950105.1 uncultured Alphaproteobacteria bacterium
CCTGACGGGCCTTGCCCGCATCACCTACGTACTGCTGCCGCGCGGGGCCTTCATCTTCGCCATCCACTCCATCGGCATCTACGTGTCTTCGGCCATCTCCATCGCCGGCTTCATGATGGTGTTCGGCCAGAACGGCAACACCGCGCTGGCGCTGGTCGGCATCGGCGTGCCGCTGGCCCTGTTCTTCATGTTCGAGAAGTGGTTCCTCGTACCGCTGCCGAAGGGCCCGCTGGAGGCCATGCTCGGCTACTGACGCCCCGCCGAAAGGCCAATGGAGCGCGCCGTCAAGCGCGCGCTACCCCCTTGAGAAACTCGCTCGCGCCGTTCAGCGTGGGCGGCAACGCTGTACCCTCGACCAGGACCACAGGACATGCTGACACTTCTCGCCGCCGATCCGGGCGGCCTGTGGCAAGCCGTGCTCACAGAACTCGGCCACGCCGTTTCCCTCGACTGGTGGCGCAGCCACATCGACGAGCTGATCAAGGTCTTCATGATCGACATCACGCTCGCCGGCGACAACGCCATCGTCGTCGGCATGGCGGCGTCGCAGGTACCGAAGGAGCAGCGCGGCAAGGTCATCTTCTGGGGCATCAGCGCCGCCGTGGTCCTGCGCATCCTGTTCGCGGCGATCACGCAGAAGCTGCTGCTGATCGTCGGCCTCACCCTCGCCGGCGGCATCCTGCTGCTCTATGTCTGCTGGAAGATGTACCGCCAGATCACCGGCGGCGAGGAGCACGATCTCGACACGGTCGAAGCCGCCGCCAACGGCGGCAGCGGGCTGTCGTTCTGGGGCGCCGTGACGCAGATCATCATCGCCGACGTGTCGATGTCGCTCGACAACGTGCTCGCAGTCGCCGGCGCGGCGGGCGAGAGCGAGCTGGTGCTGGTGGTCGGCCTCGCTCTCTCCATCATCCTGATGGCGGTCGCCTCGCACTTCATCGCCCGCCTGCTGGTCAAGTATCCGTGGATCGCCTGGGTCGGCTTCCTCATCATCCTGTGGGTGGCGCTCGACATGATCTACCGCGGCTCGCACGAGGTGACGTGTCAGGCGTTCAACTTCGGTTGCTCGGAGGACCTGTTCCGGGCGGTCCTGCACCGGCTCGGACTGCGCTGACGGCGCTCTGACGCGATCCCCGAACCAACGAAGCCCGGCGAGCAGAACTCGCCGGGCTTCTGCGTTTCGGCCTGAGTAGCAGCAGCGTCCACCTCCAAGGGCACGGGGGAGGGCGGAGGGTGGTGGCCGCTGCCGGGCCGAAAAGTCGTCAATGTGCGCTGCGGTCCGTCGGCTCGTCGTCCGGCAGGTCCCAGAAGCTGCGCGACGCTTCCCGCTCGGCATCGGCCCGGCTGACGCCGATGTCCTTGAGAGTGGCGTCGCTCAACGCCAGCAACTGCCGGCGCTCGCGATAGGTTTCGAAGGCCTTGCGCGCCCAGCCGAATACGCGGGTGACGCCAGTGACGCCGGTGCCGCGGAAGCGCCCATAGAGCGGGTTACCGCTTGTGATGGTCGTGCTCATGATCGTCTCCTTGTTTGTCGGTTCGGGATCGATCTGGCGGCACGATAGCCTTGGCCATCGCATTACAAAATCTAATATTCATTATGTTTCACATCACGTTTCGTGATAGAAGAAATCCATGAGACGCAATATCGACGTCGCGCTGGTGCGCTCGTTCATTGCCGTGCTGGAAACCGGCTCGGTCACGGCCGCCGCCAACATTCTCGGGCTGACGCAAGCTGCCATCAGCCAGCAGATCAAGCGCCTCGAGGACCTGTTCGCCAACCCGCTGTTCCGGCGCGAGCATCGCCGTCTGGTGCCAACCCCGTCGGGGGAGCGTTTCCTCGCCAGCGCCCGGCGCCTGATCGCTCTCAACGACGAGATCATGGAGGCGATGGCGGCTCCCGACTTCAGCGGAGAAGTCCGCCTGGGCGTACCCCACGACATCATCTCGACCTACCTGCCGGCGGTCTTGCGCCGCTTCGACCGGGCATGGCCGCGCGTCAACGTCACGCTCTACAGTTCCACCTCGCCGCTGCTGATCGAAAAGCTGCGGCGAGGCGAACTCGACCTCACGCTCACCACCGAGCGCGACTGTCCGCCGGATGCCGAGCGGCTCGTACCGGATCAGCTCGTCTGGGCGGGCGCTCCGCGCGGCAGCGCGTTCGAGCGGCGGCCGCTGCCGGTCTCGCTCGGCTCCGACACGTGCATGTTCCGGCCGTATGCGCTGGAGGCCCTCGCCGGCGCCGGGCTCGACTGGCGTCCGGTCTGCCAGGTCAGCGAGATGGGTCCGCTGGTCGCAACGCTCGAAGCCGATCTCGCCATCGCGCCGATGATGCGCAGCGTGATACCGGCGCCTCTGATCGAACTGCCGGCGAGCGCCGGGCTGCCCGCGCTGCCGGAGTTCTCGATCAACCTGCGCCTGCGTGGCGACCGCTCGACCTCGGACATCGCCGAGGAGTTGGCGAAGGAGATCCGTGCCGGGTTCCAGCAGCCCGCGGCACGGCGTCAGCCGAGCGAGGCGGCGCAGTAGCGCGGCGGGCTATGTGGACGTTGATCTGTCAGGCGTCGCGCCCCGCGCCGACCAGCCACTTCGGATCGAACCAGCGGTCGGCAGCGCCGTCGTAGGGCAGTCGCGTGATGTCCCAGTGGCGGATGAAGGGCGCGTAGACATCCCACACCGGCGGGCCGCCACCGACGAAGACGCGCCGTCCCTTATAGCGTGCGAGAACGTCCTCGGGCTTCTCGTGCGAGCGGATCACGTCGATGGTGCGATCCTCGAACGCCCACTTCGGCACCGCGCCGATGGTCTTTGGCCCCGCGATCAGAACATGCCCCTTGGTCTCGTAGAAGAAGCGCTCGACATCGGCGCGGAACTCGGGGCGCGGGTCGCCCTCCCACGGCAGCTCGCCGTGAAGGCCGAGCTGCCCGCGCATGCCGATGGCGCACATGGATCGAACGTCGGGCATGTTCGCCTCTCTCTAGGTTGCTGGATCACTCGAAGATGGCGAAGCCCGGCGCGAAGGCGACGTTGCCGAACGTCACCGATGGCCCGCGAGGATCGAGCGGCATCACCATGAAGTGCGGGCCCGAATACGCGCACTTGTAACCTGCCGCCGCCTCGGCAGCGAAGCCGAAGCGCGCGTAATACTCGGGATCGCCGACCACGAACATGGCCTCCCACGCCCCACCACGAACACGCTCGACCGCCTCGGCGACGAGGCGCGCGCCGATGCCCTGGTTGCGCCGTCCGGCATGCACGGTGAGCGGTGCGAGGCCCAGCGCCGGAAACGGTGCCCGCATGGGTGAGAGCATGACGTGACCGACCAGCGTATCGCGGTCGAAAGCGACGAGCGCGAGCACCACGTCGCCTTCGTCGCGCAGCCGCTCGACGAGGTTGGCTTCGCTCGGCAGTGGAAAGGCTTGGAGCAGGAGCGCGCGGATCGCCGCGTAATCCGCCGGTGTCTCCTCGCGCACGGTCAGCATCTCACTCGCTCCCATCGCATGCGGGCTCACGGCTGCCACGGCTTCGCCGGCTCCGGGTTCTCGGCGTCCTCTTTCCGCTCGGCGCGGCCGATTTCGCGCGTGATCGCGTAGAGCGCGTCCTGCACGCCCTCGCGCGACACCGCCGACAGCATCAGCGGCTTTTTGCGCGCCGCCTTCTGCAAGGCTGCAGCCTTCGCCTCGCGCGTCTCGGCATCGAGTGCGTCGATCTTCGACAGCGCCACGATTTCCTTCTTCGACTCGAGACCGTGCGCATAGGCTTTGAGCTCACGCCGCACGGTGCGATAGGCCGCGGCGACATCTTCCTCGGTGGCATCGACGAGATGCAGCAGCACACGGCAGCGCTCGACATGCCCGAGGAAACGCGTGCCGAGCCCGGCCCCCTCGTGCGCGCCTTCGATCAGGCCCGGAATATCCGCGAGCACGAAGTCGGTATCACCCGCGCGCACCACGCCGAGGTTGGGATGCAGCGTGGTGAAGGGATAATCGGCGATCTTCGGCTTCGCCGCCGAGACGGCGGCGAGGAACGTCGACTTGCCGGCGTTCGGCAGACCGATGAGGCCCGCGTCGGCGATGAGCTTCAGTCTGAGCCAGATGGTCAGTTCCTCGCCCGGCAGGCCCGGGTTGGCATGACGCGGTGCCTGATTGGTCGAGGACTTGAAATGCGCGTTGCCGAAGCCGCCGTTACCGCCCTTGGCGATCAGCGCACGGCTCCCGACCTCCTTCAGGTCGGCGATCAGCGTCTCGTTGTCCTCGGCGTAGATCTCGGTGCCCGGCGGCACCTTGATGATGCAGTCGTCGCCATTCGGGCCGGCGCGGTTCTTGCCCATGCCGGGCGTACCGTTGCGCGCCTTGAAGTGCTGCTGGTAGCGATAGTCGATCAGCGTGTTGAGGTTCGCCACGCACTCCGCCCACACGTCGCCGCCGTGGCCGCCGTCGCCGCCGTCCGGTCCGCCGAACTCGATGAACTTCTCGCGGCGGAAGCCGACGCAACCGTTGCCGCCGTCGCCGGCCTTCACATAGATCTTGGCTTGGTCGAGGAACTTCATGACGCTGGTCCTTCGCGCCGGGCCGTGCCCGGCAAATGATAGCGGCGATATTCGATATAGGCTGCGCGCCGGTTCGACCAGCGCTGACCGGCGCTGCCCGTCTCGACGAAGCCGAGCCGCAGCAGCGTGGCGTGCGACGCGATATTGTCCACGGCAGCTTCCGCCGCAAGCTCAGCTTCACCGAACGCCTCGAACGCGAGGGCGACGAGCGCGCGCAACGCCTCGCCGGCGTAGCCTCGGCGGCGATGCTCCGGCGCGATGCGATAGCCCAACTCAGTCGGCGCGCCGTCGTCCTGGAACAGCAGCCCCACCTGCCCGACCGGTTCGCCGTCATGCAGCACCGCGAAGTTGACCCAGTCCGGGCGCGTCTCGGGCGCGGCGGCGGCGAGACCACCGCGCGCGTCACGCCATACGGCCGCCCTGACGCCGCCGCTGACGACCAGCTGCAGCACCAAACGCGGCGTCGCGATCCGTAGCGGTCCCAAGGCGAGGTCCGGCTGAGGATCGCTCATGCGCCCGCCCCCGCTTTCAGCCACCAGCTGCGACGCGGGCTGTGCATCACGTAGCAGACCACGTCCACCTCGCCCCGGCGCGCCTCGCACCACGTGCGGCGGGTGTCGCCCGTCGGCGTGAAGCCGAGCTTCTCGATGACGCGCGCCGAGCGTTCGTTGTCCTGCATGTGGCCGCAGGTGAGGAAACGGAACCGCTCTCGTTCGAAGCATTGGGCGATGACAGCCGCCGCCGCCTCCGTCGCGTAGCCCTGCCCCCAGTACGGCCGGCCGATCCAGTAGCCGAGTTCCGCCGAGCGGCGGTTCTCCGCCGGGACGAAGCCGATCATGCCGATCAGCGCGCCGGCGTGCTCGACGGCGTACACGACTTCGCCGTCGCCGATGGCGTCGATCCAGGCGCGGGCGTCGTGCTCGGCGTAGGGAAACGGGATGCGCGCCGTCATCGAAGCGACCGACCAGTCGCCAGCGAGCTGCGCGACGCGCTGGACGTCGGTGGCCGCGACGGGCCGCAGGCGCAAACGCGGGGTTGCGAGGCTCGCCGCGTCCGCATGCGCACGCGCGGCAAAGCGTGGCCGGTCGAGCCCGAGCAGTCGCTTCAGCGAGAGCATCGCCACTCCTGCCTCCACATCGGCACCGACGACGAAAGGGGAGACGCTGCCGCCTCCCCTTCGCCAGAACAATCGGTGAGCAAAAGAGTACCGGAGGCGAGCGCCGCCGTTACTCCGCGGCCTCCGCCGGCGGCTTCACCGAGACGTAGATGCGCCCGTTCGACTTGGTCTTGAACTCGACCGCGCCTTCCGCCTTGGCGAACAGCGTGTGGTCCGTGCCCATGCCGACGTTGACGCCCGGATGCACCTTGGTGCCGCGCTGGCGGACCAGGATGTTGCCCGGAATGACGTGCTCGCCGCCGTAGCGCTTCACGCCAAGGCGCTTGGATTCTGAGTCGCGGCCGTTCTTGGTTGAACCGCCTGCCTTTTTCTGTGCCATGGATCAGGTCCTTTCAGGTCCGGTGTGGCTGCCGATCGCGTCCCGCGGGGGATCAGGCGCCGACGATGGAAGTGATGCGGACCTTGGTCAGGTCCTGACGGTGACCGCGCTTGCGGCGCGAGTTCTTGCGGCGGCGCTTCTTGAAGGCGATGACCTTCGGGCCGCGCGTCTGCTCGACGAGCTCGCCGGTGACCCTGGCGCCCGAAACGAGCGGGCTGCCGACCTTCACGCCGGCGTCGCCGCCGACCATGAGAACCTCGAACTCGAGCGACGCGCCGTTGTCGCCGGCGAGGCGCTCGATCAGAATGACATCGTCCTTGGCGACGCGGTACTGCTTACCGCCCGTCCGGATAACTGCGTACATGGCTCCTCAACCCCGCTTTTTCGGGGCCCTTCTGTTGGCCGCGCCCTGTGGCGCCCTCCAGCCCGCCCGAGGGCGAGTTGCATGAGGGACTTGGGAGCCGGACCCCGCCCGGTGTTCCGGGGTTGGGCCAGGATGAGCCTCGGACAGCGCATTGAGCGCGCTCGGCAGGGTGCCGAACACGTTGCGGCGGGTTATCGATGGAACGGGTGGAATTGTCAATTGCCTTACTGGGGGCCACGTACACTGGCAAGAGCTGCCGCCGCGCCAGTCTGCGCCGGAATACGCCTGCCGAAGGACCAGCCCGCGCACATGACCACCTCCACGCTCATCGCCGCCCGCCACGGCTCCGCTGCCGCCGCTTCGAGCATCCCGACCGCGATCCCCCTCATCGACGTCGGCGGCGATTTCGCGGTCGAGACGCTGCAGCGCGAGCCGGTGCGGGCGCAGGCCCTGCTCGACAGTGCCACACGCGGGGTGCCGCGCACCGCACTCACCCAGCTCGACAGGGTCTCGCGGCAATGGCTGGTGCGCTGGAACAATGCTCACCTCGACGAGATCGACCGCGTCGCCAAGCTGCTGAACCGGCCGGGAGCCTATTTTCTCTCCGTCAACTACGAGTGGGGCTGCACCTGCCGCGTCGGGCCCTCGCCGGACGGCCGCAGCGCCCGCCTCGTGCGCGTGCTCGACTGGCGCACCGCCGGGCTCGGCCGCTACGTGGTTGCCGCGCGGGTGGCGGGCGCCGCCGGGCCGTTCGTGACCATGACCTGGCCGGGCTACACCGGCGTACTGCAGGCGATGGCGCCGGGCCGTTTCTCCGCCGCGCTCAACCAGGCGCCGATGCGCAAGGCGGTCGGCTTCTACTATCTCGACTGGGCCGCCAACCGCCGCCGCGTCTGGTCGATGCCGCACGCGACGCCCGCCCACGTGCTGCGAGGCGTGCTGAGATCGGAAGAGCACACGTCTGAACTCCAGTCACTTAGGCATCTCG
>CALFEM010000368.1 GCA_937950105.1 uncultured Alphaproteobacteria bacterium
GATCGGCCGCGGCTAAGCGCCCTTGCGCTTGCCGAGGTCGTGAATCGCTCCCGCAGCAAAGGGTGCGATCGGCCGAGGCTAAGCGCCCTTGCGCTTGCCGAGGTCGTGAATCGCTCCCGCAGCAAAGGGTGCGATCGGCCGAGGCTATGCGCCCCTGCGCTTTGCCGAGGTCGTGAATCGCTCCCGCAGCAAAGGGTGCGATCGGCCGCGGCTAAGCGCCCTTGCGCTTGCCGAGGTCGTGAATCGCTCCCGCAAAAAGCAAACGGCGCGCTCCACCCCGGAGCGCGCCGTTTGCTTTGGTGTGGAGGAATGGTTTCAGCCCTTCACGGCCGGTGTCTTCGGCTCGAAGCGGCAGATATCGGCAATCGGGCAGCGCCAGCATTCGGGCTTGCGCGCCTTGCACAGATAGCGACCGTGCAGGATCAGCCAGTGGTGCGCGGGCACGCCGAACTCTGCCGGGATGCGCCGCAGGAGATCCTGCTCCACCGCCAGCGGCGTCTTGCCGTCCGACAGCCCGATGCGGTTGGCGACGCGGAACACGTGCGTGTCGACGGCCATGGTCGGCGCGCCGAAGGCGACGTTCATGACCACGTTGGCGGTCTTGCGGCCGACGCCGGGCAGCGTCTCCAGCAGATCGCGGTCCGCCGGCACCTCGCCGCCGTGCTCGTCGATCAGCTTGCGGCAGAGCGCGATCACGTTCTTCGCCTTGTTGCGGTAGAGGCCGATGGTCCGAATCGCCTCGCGCACGTCGTCCTCGCCGAGCGCCAGCATCTTCGCGGGTGTGTCGGCGCGCTTGAACAGTGGCCGGGTCGCCTTGTTGACGCCGGCGTCGGTCGCCTGCGCCGAGAGCACCACGGCGACCAGCAGCGTGAACGCGTTGGAATGCTCGAGTTCGCCCTTGGGCGCCGGCTCGATCGCCGCGAAACGGCGGAAGATCTCGGCGACCTCGACGTCCGACAAACGCCTTTTCGACCCGGCGGTTCTCCGTGGCGCCCCGGCTGGCGCAGGGCCAGCTTTCAAAGTCTTCGCTGGTAGCACTGACGCCGGGTCAGCCGGCGACGCTTTGCCGCCGTCCCGCTTTCGGGCCGTCGCAGGCGGTTGACGCGGAGGCTTCTTCACGACCATTCTTGATCTCGATCAAATTCAACGAGCCGTTCGCATGTCCGAAACCGATCGCGCACCCGGCGCCGACGCCGGCACCCGTTGGATCCTGACGACCTATCGGTCGTTGAGCCCGCGCGGGTTCCTGATCCTGATGTCGCTGCTCGGGCTCGTCAGCTTCGTTGCCGGCGTGGTGTTCCTGATGATGGGCGCTTGGCCGGTGTTCGGCTTCTTCGGCCTCGACGTGCTGCTAATCTACATCGCGTTCAAGCTCAACTACCGCTCCGGGCGTCTGTACGAGACGGTCGATCTCGACCCGCGATTGCTGGCGTTGACGCGCGTGCATCCATCGGGCCGGCAGGAACGGTTCGAGTTCAACCCGTACTGGGTGCGCGTCAGCTTTTCGGAGCGGCGCGACGGCCATACCGACCTGGCGCTGACCTCGCATGGCGAGGTGTTCCCGTTCGGCCGCTTCCTCACCGACGACGAGCGCCGCGAGTTCGCTGATGTGCTGGCACGTGCGCTGTCGCTGGCCCGCTCGGCGCGCGCCTGACGTTTGGCACTCCCGCGCGAAATCGGGTCTGTGATTGCAGGGCGCCCCGATCGTCCGGGGCGCCCTGCACTTGCGGCCGGACGTGAATCGGCGGCGGAAACGAAACGCGGCGCCCCGATCGTCCGGGGCGCCCTGCACTTGCGGCGCGGACGTGAATCGGCGGCGGAAACGAAACGCGGCGCCCCGATCGTCCGAGGCGCCCTGCACTTGCGGCGCGGACGTGAATCGGCGGCGCAAACGAAACGCGGCGCCCCGATCGTCCGAGGCGCCCTGCACTTGCGGCGCGGACGTGAATCGGCGGCGCAAACGATACGCGGCAGACCGTGGCGGGCGCATCAGGTGCCCGGTTGGTCTGCCGCGTCGGTGGCGCCGGTACGCGAAACTGAACTCCGCCGCCTCGGAAGACAGTTTTACCTGCGATCGGTTGAAAGATTGCAAACGTGCGTCTGATTTGGATGCGACACGTGAGCTGTTCCGGCGCGTTCCTCAGCGCGGCGCGAGGAGCTTGCCGATCAGCGGACTGGTCAGCCGGTGCGGCAGCACGCGCAGTATCCAAGCCATGAGCTGGTTATGAAATCCGGGCACGACCACACGGCGGCCCAGCCGGTAGCCGAGATACGTCGAGCGGGCGATCGCCTCCGCAGACATCGCCGGCAGCAGCACACGGTACAGCGCGCGGTCGGCGCCCATGCTGGCGTGGATGCCCGTCGGCACGGGCCCCGGCGCCACCACCATCACGTGCACATTGGTTGCCGCGAGTTCCTGGGCGAGCGCTTCCGACAGCGACAGCACGTAGGCCTTGCTGGCGTAGTAGGCCGCCTGGTTCGGGCCCGGCACATATCCGCCGAGCGAGGCGACGTTGATGATCGAGCCGCCGCCGTCATCGCGCATGCGCCGGGCGAAGTGCAGGGTGAGCCGGGTCAGCGCCGTGATGTTGAGCGCGATCAACCGCTCGATGTCGCCACTGTCCTGATCGACGAG
>CALFEM010000369.1 GCA_937950105.1 uncultured Alphaproteobacteria bacterium
GACCACCGAGATCTACACTCTTTCCCTACACGACGCTCTTCCGATCTGGTTAATGTTGCAACCTTGCATCGCAGGTCGGCTGAGGAGAGGAACGCCTTAGGCTGGGAGCCATCCCGAACCGGTCCGCCCCAGCAGGCCGTGAAACCGGTGTTCCGCGCCCCAATGCTTGAAGCCTCGCCCGCGGCCGTGCCAACCTGACGCACCCGCGCGCCACGTCAGACACGCCATCAAAAAATTGCTGCACCGCACCCAAACTTTTGACGACGGTCAAGGTCTGCCGGGGGCCTCGCGCGCATTGCAATCCCATGAAGCCTTGGAGCCTGCCCATGTCGGCCCTGCTCGCTGCCACGCCGTTGATCGCTCTCGACGGAGTCGCTTTCGATCTCGATACCACCTCCGAAGATGCGACCACGGCGCGGATCACCCGCATCGGCCTTGCCCGCATCCGCAAGGGCAAGCTGGTGCCCGAGGCACAATCGTTGCGCCTCATCGCGCCCGGCGAGACGCCGCCTCCGGATGTCGCCGAGTTCACGGGCCTGGGTCGCCTGAAGCGTGACAGCTTCACATCGCCGGACAAGCTGCTGGCAGCTTTCGAAGCCTACGTCGGCGACGAACTGCTGGTCGGCCACAACATCGCTTTCGACATCTTCGTGTTGCGCTCCGAGTACCAGCGCCAGAACCGCCACTGGCCCGACCTCGCGGCGATCGACGTGCGCCGTCTCGCACGCCTCGTCGCCCCCGCTCTCGCGAGCGACGGACTCGCCGACTACTGCAAATGGCTGGAGCTGCCGAGCTCCGACCTCAACTCCGCCGGAGCTACCGCCATGGCCACCGCCCGCATCTTCGAATCACTCGTGCCACGCCTGCGCGAGAAGGAGATCCGCACCATCGCCGAGGCGGCCGCCGCCTGCCGCGATCTCATGGCGCAGGACTTCGGCGAGACCGCTTCGGGCCTCGTGCCGTCGTTCGGCGACGCGGAGACGCACCGCATCGCCTCGATCGACAGCTACCCCTACAGCCACCGCGTCTCCGACGTCATGGCCAAGCCGCCGCTGTTCATCCGCGGCGACGCAACAGTTCAGGAAGCCCTCGCGCTGATCCTCGACAAGCGCACCAGCTCGGTGTTCGCCAAGGATGCACGCGGCGAGACCGGTATCGTCACCGAGCGTGACCTGCTGAAGATCATCAACGAACGCGGCGCCGGCGGACTCTCTGCCACCGTGCAGTCGATCATGAGCAAGCCGCTCGCGACCGTCGACGAGGATTCGTTCCTCTATCGCGCCATCGCGCGCATCGAGAAGCTCGCCATCCGCCACCTCGCCGTGACCAATGCCGATGGCGAAGTGGTCGGTGCCCTGACACCCCGTAATCTGCTGCATCAACGCGCCACTGCCGCCCTCATTCTCGGCGAGGACATCGACACCGCCGACGGCTCGGCCGACCTCGGCGCGGCGTGGAGCCGGCTGACGCGCGTGTCACGTTCGCTCAACGAGGAAGGCAGCGAGCCGCGCCTCATCGCCAGCGTCATCAGCGCGGAACTCTGCGCCGCGACCCGCCGCGCCGCGGAACTGGCCGAGGCGTCGATGGCAAGCGACGGCTGGGGCACGCCGCCGGTGCCCTACGCGGTGCTCGTCATGGGCTCGGCCGGGCGCGGCGAAAGCCTGCTCGCGGCCGACCAGGACAATGCCATCGTCTTCGAGAAGGGTGAGCCCGGCGGCAGCGAGGATCGCTGGTTCGAGGAACTCGGCACGCGCATGTCGAAGACCCTCGACGAAGCCGGCATTCCGCTGTGCAAGGGCGGCGTCATGGCCAAGAACGCCGCGTGGCGTCACAGCGTCGAAGGCTGGCGCGGCGTCATCAACGGCTGGATCCGCCGTCAGCGGCCCGAGGACCTGCTCAACGTCGACATCTTCTTCGACGGCGTCACCGTGCACGGCGACCGCAGCCTCGGTGACGGCGTGCGCAACTACGCGCTCGAGCTCGGTAACAAGGCTCCGGACTTCCAGGCGCTGCTCACCGAGCTTGCGCGCAAGTGGTCGGCACCGTTCTCCATCATCGGCGGTTTCAAGACCGACGAGACCGGTCGCATCGACCTCAAGAAGTTCGGTCTGATGCCGATCTTCACGGTCGCGCGCGTGCTGGCCATCCGTCACGCCATCCGCGAGCGATCGACGCCCGGCCGCCTGCTCAACGTGGCGGCGCGCGGGATCGGATCGGCGCAGGACATCGAGAACGTCGTCGAGGCGCACCGCATCCTGCTCGGCCATGTCCTGGCGCAGCAGCTTGCCGACGCCGAGAAGGGCATCGCACTGTCGCCCAAGATCGAGATCGCGCGTCTCGACGGCGAGCAGCGCGGCGAGCTGAAGAAGGCCATCAATCAGGTTCGCACCGCCATCGACCTGGTGTCGGAAGGCCGCCTCTGACCCGCACCGCAGACCTCTGCAGAACCCAAGGCGCGCGGATGCCCTCCGCGCGCCTCTGTCGTTCGTGATGGCCCGACCACCTGCTGCGATGCAGCATCTTTTCGCGCAGCAGCATTGATCTTGCCCCATGCCGCGCGGCTCGTCCCAACGTAGACAAAGAGCGTAAGCGGCGTGTCCTTGATCGCCTGACCACTACACTTATGATCGTCGCGTCCGGGCCAAATCCTGGGACTGCGTGCGCCGGGTCGTGCGGTCGAGGTTGGTGCCGTTCCACGCACGCGGTGCCGGCCGTGCCGGGGTGCCTGGACCCTGGCGCGGATGGCAAGACCCATCCAGGCGAGACCCTCATGCAGCTCCGCGTCGTCATCCCTTTGATCCTGTTCGTCGTCGCGCTGCCGGGGTTCGTCCTCCCGGCGTATCTGTTGCGGTCGATCTCGCGTCTCGGCGAACTCACGCCCGATCAGGCCGCGAGCGCCAACGGCGTCATCGCCATAGGCTTCACACTCGGCATGGTCGCCGTGCTGGTCGGCTGGCTGTTCCTGCTGCGCTATCTGGTCGTACCGCTGGCAGGCCTGCAGCGGGAAGCCCGCGCCATGATGCTCACGCCCCAGGATCGCGACGTCGACATCGCCCGGCCGCAGCTCGTCGAGGGCTTGGCCGGCTCGATCGGCGCGCTCGGCCGCGCCCTGTTCAAATCCAAGAGCGAGATCGGCGAGGCCATCTCACAGGCGACACGCACCGCCGACCAGCAGCGCAGCCAGCTCGAAACGATCCTGCTCGATCTCACCGAGGGCGTGATCGTCTGCAATCGCGACCACCGGATCATTCTCTACAACGACGCCGCGCAGCGCATCCTGCAGATGCGGGAGTTGACCGGTCTCGGCCGCACCGTGTTCGGTGTCCTGACGCGCGAGCCGATCCTGCACGCGCTCGATGCGCTGGCGCGCCGCCCGACCGCGCGCGCGGGCGAAGGCGCCGATGACGACGCCACCATGATCCGCCGCTTCATGGCCTCGACGGTGGACCTCGGCACGCTGGTCGAGACGCGCATGCGCCTCGTCGTCGATCAGTCGGGCGAGATGTCGGGCTATGTGCTGTCGTTCCAGGACATCGGCAGCGAGGTCGAGAGTCTGTCGGCGCGCGACGCGCTGCTGCGCGAGTTCATGGTCGAGTGGCGCCGTCCGCTCGCCAACCTGACCGCCGCGGCCGAGATGCTGACCATCAGCGACGCCATGGAGCCCGCCGAGCGCCACGCCTTCCAGGACATCATCGTCAAGGAACTCGACACCATCAACGCGCGCTTCGTCGACGCCTCCAGGCGTTACGATCGTCTCGACGTCGGGCCGTGGGCGCTGACCGACGTGCGCTCGCTCGATCTCATCCGCGCCGTCGAGAAGCATGTCGGCGACGCCCACGGTATCGCCATCACGCCGGTCGGATTGCCGGTGTGGGTGCGGGCCGACAGTCATGCGCTGATGCTGGCGCTCGAGTATCTGGTGCGAGATCGGAAGAGCACACGTCTGAACTCCAGTCACTTAGGCATCTCGT
>CALFEM010000370.1 GCA_937950105.1 uncultured Alphaproteobacteria bacterium
GGTTAAAGGATATTCGACGCGCGGGTTCTACTGGATCTCGGTATGGACGAAGCAACATCCAGTCGAGAAGGCGCCGTGCGCCACCTGCGGGGCGGGCTGCCGCCTGTCGCGGCGCGCGTCATGAGCCTGCTCCCGAGAGCGCCTCTGGAACTCGCGGCCGCCGCGGTCATGCATCGTATCGTTGTGAAGAACCCTGGTCTCATCACACGATTGGGGCCTCACACGGCGAAACGATTTGCCGTCGACCCATTGGACTGTCCTTTCGTGTTCCTGATAGAGCCGCGCCCGAACAGTCCGACGGTTCGGGTTCTGGCATCGTTGAGTCCCGGTGATTGGGACGCCCGCATCGCCGGAACCATGATCGTCCTGATGGGGCTTCTCGAAGGGATCTACGATGGCGATGCGCTGTTCTTCTCGCGCGATCTGACGATCGAAGGAGACACGGCGGCGGCGCTCGCCCTGCGCAATGCCATCGAGGACAGCGATATCGATCCGGGTCGGCTTACCGGTGCACCGGATCGTATGGCAGCCTTTCTCACCACCGGATTTCGTACTCTGACCGGACATATCCGCACCGTTCTCGACGCGCCGGAGGGCACTGCCTCGGCAGGACCGCGACCGCATTTCTGACGGGAGTGAGACCATGGAGCTTGTTTGCCCGGCGGGCACACCGTCAGCGCTGCGCACCGCGGTCGAGGCTGGCGCCGATGCGGTCTACTGCGGGTTCCAGGACGAAACCAACGCGCGCAATTTTCCCGGACTGAACTTCACGGCTGTCGAACTGCAAGAAGGCATCGCCTATGCGCACCGTCGCGGTGTGAAGGTCCTCGTGGCGATCAATACGTTTGCCCGCGCCGGAGGGATCGAACTCTGGCAACGCGCCGTGGAAACCTCTGTCCGGGCGCGGGCCGATGCCCTCATTCTCGCCGACATCGGCATCCTGGCATGGGCTCGCCGCAACTTCCCGGAGCAGAGGCTGCATCTGTCCGTACAGGCTGCCGCGACGACGCCGTCGGCGATCCGTTTCTATGTCGAGAGATACGGCGTCAAGCGCATCGTCCTCCCGCGCGTGCTGACGGTCGACGAGATCGCAACGCTCATTGCTGCGATCCCTTGCGAGGCCGAGGTGTTCGCATTCGGCGGTCTCTGCGTGATGACCGAGGGGCGCTGCCAACTGTCGTCCTATGCGACCGGTGAGTCGCCGAACATGAACGGCGTGTGTTCGCCAGCCGCGCACGTCGAGTACCGGCAGGAGGGAAGCGAACTGGCCGCGCGCCTCGGCGGGTTCACGATAGATCGCTATCCCGAGGGCCAGCCGGCAGCCTATCCGACGCTGTGCAAGGGGCGCTTCAAGGTACATGGCAAGGTGCAGCACATCTTCGAGGAGCCGACGAGCCTCGATACGCTGCCCCTTCTGCCCGCATTGAAGAAGGCGGGTGTCACCGCCCTGAAGATCGAAGGCCGCCAACGTGGAAAGGCGTATCTGGCTGCCACGGTGAGGGCGTTTCGCAATGCTCTCGACGCGCTCGAGGCCGGCGCTGCGCCGGCAGCATCCCGGCTCGACGCCTTCACCGAAGGCGGCCGGGGTACGACCGGCGCCTACCGTAAGACCTGGCGATGAACGCCGACGCGACGACAGAGCGGAGTCGAGCCATGAAGCTGACGCTTGGGCCTGTGCTGTTCAACTGGTCGACATCGGCGTGGAGCGACTTCTATGCTCGCATTGCCGATGAGGCGCCGATTGACAGGGTGATCGTCGGCGAGGCGGTCTGCTCGAAGCGCTCACCGTTCCGGATCGACGCGAGCGCCGACGTGATCGAGCGGCTCAGCCGCGGCGGCAAGGAGGTGGTGATCGCAACGCTGGCGCTGCCGACGCTGAAGCGCGAGATCGCCGAAATCCGAGATGTGGCGACCGGCGACACGCTCGTCGAAGTCAGCGATGTGACGGCGCTGGCGGCCGTCGCCGGACGCGACCATGTGATCGGACCAATGTTCAACGTCTATAACGAGGCCGCACTGCAGGAGCTGACGGCGCTTGGCGCGACCACCATCTGCCTGCCGCCGGAGCTGCCGATCACATCGGTCGCGGTACTCGGTCAGTACCGAGGTGCTGCCGATCTCGAAGTGTTCGCCTTCGGCCGCGCACCGCTCGCAATTGCGGCGCGGTGCTACCATGCGCGCGCTCATGGACTCACCAAAGACGGGTGCAAATACGTTTGCGAACTGGACGCGGACGAGATCGGAAGAGCGTCGTGTAGGGAAAGAGTGTAGATCTCGGTGGTC
>CALFEM010000371.1 GCA_937950105.1 uncultured Alphaproteobacteria bacterium
CCTGGCCATGACGGTCGGGCATGCCGTTGGTCGAGTAGCTGCAGGCGATCCACGCGATGGTGAAGCCCTTGGCCTCGGTCTTGACCGCCCACTTGCCCTGCGCGAGGTCGCTGCGCGATCGCGTGCCGCTGAAGGCCAACCCGCGCGCCGTGAGAGCCTGCACCGTCCGGTCGATGCCGAGCGGCCCGCGGTCGGCGGCGTGGTTGTTGGCGGTCGAGACGATGTCGAAGCCCGATGCGACGAGGTCGTCGACGAGCGAAGGATGGTAGTTGAAATTCAAGGCTCCGCGCGGTGCACCGTAGACGTTGCCATCCCAACGACGCGCGACCCGGGCGACCGGACGGCCGATCAACGACACGCCCTCCGCCACCGGTCCTTCGAGATTCCCGTACGTGATGTCCGCCGTCTCCAGCACGGGCTCGAGCGGGCGCCACAGCTCCCGATAGCTGCCGCCTTTCGCGAGTGCCTGCCGCTGCAGGGCGTTGTGAAACAACAGATCGCCCACGGCCGCGACGACGATGCGGTCTCCCGTCTCGCAACCGGCGCGAAACGTGAGACGCTCCGCGTCATTGGCGAGGGCGGGCGATGCAACCAGCGCGGCGAGCACCATCGGTCCAAGCTTCGCACCCGACCGTCTGCTCGACGCGCGGCGCCGAGAACCTGCAAAACGCTCGTACATGCGAGCCATCCTCGCCACGCCAAGAGAGATTACACCGCGATCCACCACGCCACTCTCAGCCATAATGCCGAAAGCCGGGCTCTACTTCTACGCCCGCGTCAGCAGGTTAGCGGCCGGAACCGACGAATCGGCTTAACGTCGGGCCGGAGGTGACCGACATCGTTAACGGCGCGTTAACCAAATCGCCGCTGTTTTGGAGATCCGCAGCTCGCGAGCAGGGTTCGATGGCAAGCAGACTGGCATTCGCAACCGACCGGGCACACGCGCAGGACGCGCCTCCGGGTACCGCCGTTGGCGGCCTCGACTTCGGCGGCGATCTGGCGGAGGCCGCAGCGGGCTGGCTCGGCCACCTCGAACGCGAGCGCGGCTATTCCGGCGCGACGCTCGCCGCCTACGAGCGCGATCTCCGCCAGTTGACGGATTTTCTCGCCGCACATCGCGGGCACGCGCCCTGCCTCGGCGATTTCGCGGCGCTCGACGTGCGCACCGTGCGCGCGTTTCTCGCTGCCCGCCGCAAACAGGGCGTCGTCAGTCGCTCGCTGGCGCGCACGCTCTCGGCACTGCGCACGTTCTTCGCCTGGCTCGAAGCCGAGCGCGCCATCCGCAATCGCTCGATCCGCCGCGTGGCCCTGCCCAAGACTCCTCACTCTGTGCCGAAGCCACTGACGGTGCAGCATGCCCGCGAGGTGGTCGCCGGCGACACCATGGCGACAGAACTCGACTGGATCGCAGCGCGCGATTGCGCCGTGATGCTGTTGCTCTATGGCAGTGGGCTACGCATCTCGGAGGCGCTGTCGCTGACGGCCAGCGAGGCACCGGTTTCGGGCCGCGACGTCGTCACCATTCGCGGCAAGGGCGGCAAGGAACGCATGGTCCCGGTTCTGCCGGTCACGCAACGCGCGATCGACCGCTACATCGCGCTCTGTCCCTATCCGCTGGCGTCCGACGGCCCGCTGTTCCTCGGCGCCAAAGGCGGGCCGTTGTCGCCGCGCCTGATCCAGCTCGCCATGCAGCGGATGCGCGACGAAATGAGCCTTCCCCTGACGGCGACGCCGCACGCGCTGCGCCACTCGTTCGCCACGCACCTGCTGGCCTCCGGTGCCGACCTGCGCCAGATCCAGGAGTTGCTGGGACATGCCTCGCTCTCCACCACGCAGGTCTATACCGAGGTCGATCGCGACCGGTTGCTCGCCGTTTACGATGCCGCGCATCCGCGCCGCTGACGCGGCGATCCGAGGTTGAGGCGAAGCGGCTTTGCTGCCACGGTCTCTTTCCGATGCTCTCCGCCCCGCCGGGAAAACTCCATGCTTCGCTGCCTGCGCAAGTTCCTACGTGTCATGACGGCCTGCGCTGCGCTCGCGGGCACCAGCCTCGGCGCGGCAGCTGTGCCGACCTGCGGCGGCGCCAACGTGCTCGACGAGTTGCGCTCGGTCGCGCCGGACTTGCACGCCCGCGTGCTGCGCGAGGCCGACGCCACCAGCAATGCATCGCACGTCTTGTGGCGCGTCGAACGCGCCGGCACGCCGACCTCGCATCTGCTCGGCACCATTCACCTGACCGACCAGCGCGTGACGACGCTATCGCCCAATGTGCGATCGGCCCTGGCATCCGCGCGCGTCGTCGCGCTCGAGGTCGCCGATCTGACACCCGAGGCGACCGCGGCAGCGATGGGGAAATCCGGACAGCTCGTCGCCTTCTCGGATGGCCGCCGGCTCGATTCGATGCTCACCTCGGACGAGCTGGAGATCGCCGGGCGCACGCTCTCCGGCGCCGGCATTCCAGCCGCTGCAGCCCCTCTGTTCCGGCCCTGGGTGGTCACGATGATGCTGGCTCTGTCGGAGTGCGAGCGGGAGCGCACGCGCGCCGGCCGCGCCGTGCTCGACGCCAGGATCGCCGAGGAAGCGCGCACCGGCGGCAAGGCGATCGTCGGCCTCGAATCGATCGCCAGCCAGCTCGAAGCCATGGCCTCCGTGCCGCACGAGCAGCAGGTCGGAATGCTCAAGGCGAGCCTGCGCTACGCGGACCGCGCGGACGACAACATGGAGACGCTGTTGCAGCTCTACGCGGGCCGCAAGCTCGGCGCAGTGTGGCCGCTACAGATCGCCCTCGCCGAGCGCGCCGGCATCGGACGCGACGCGTTCGCAGGCTTCCACAAACTGCTGGTGGTCGATCGCAACCTGCGCATGAGCGAGAAGGCACGCCCGCTGCTCGAAAAGGGCGACGCGCTGATCGCCGTCGGCGCCCTGCATCTGATCGGAGAGCACGGCCTCGTCGCACTGCTGCGCAAGGCCGGCTTCACACTCACACCCGTCGAGTGAGATCCGCAAGCCTGGCGAGGAACCCGCCCGGGCGACCGTTGTGGCGGTTCGCTGTCAGAGGCCGGGCGCGACGCGGCTCTTCACCTCGTCGGGTGCACCGAAGTGCTCGAAGTAGCGTGGATCGATCTTCTCGACCGGCAGGATGATCAGCACGTCGGTGGTGCCGAACTGGTGATCGATCACGGCACCGTCGCCGACAAAAGCGCCGAGCCGCAGGTAACCCTTGATGAGCGGTGGCAGCGCCTTCAATGCTGCCCTGGCATCGACGGCGTCCTTGGGCAGCAGGTCCATGCCCTGATAGAGATGATCATAGGCGCGGCACCGCCACTCTTCCGGCGCGCGCGCATAATGATGCAGGAACGACAGCGCCATCTTGTGCGCCTTGGGATCCGTGCCCTCGAAGCTGGCGCACCCGATCATCACATCGACCTTGTGCTCGCGCACGTAGGTCCAGAGCCCGTGCCACAGCAGCTCGACCGAGCGCTTGGTGCGATACGGCTTCAGCACGCACGAGCGACCAAGCTCCATGAAGCGGTACTTCGGCGAGCGGCGCGCTATCAGCGGCGCAATGTCGTACTCGCGCGCCGTGTAGAAGCCGAAGTGGCGATCAGCCACGTCCTGGCGCAGCACGCGATAGGTGCCGACCACGCTCGGCTTGCGCGACGAGCCCCAGGTATCGCGATTGCCGGCCGCGGACGTATCGACGACGAGCAGGTGGTCGCAGATCGGATCGAACGCATCCTCGTCACGCTGGCGCATCTCGGCGAGAAAGCTCGGCTTCGCCGACATCTCGTTGTAGAACACGTTGTAGCGTAGCCGCTGCGCCAGTTTCACGTCACGCCACGTCTCGGCCAGTCGAACTTCGAGATCGCCGATGCGGCCATAGACCTTGGGCGGCCTGCGGCGCACCGGGAACCCCGGCTCCCGCATCTTGGCTAGCGCATGACGCGCCAAGAGCCCCTTCGGCGGACGCAGCAGCCCCTGTCGATTGCTGATGCGCTGAGCCAGATCACGCGCCATTCCGGTCACCATCGGCTTCCCCCTCCGACGCTCGACGAGACGCGCGAATCGAATGCGTCGCCGCCTCGTTCATCCCGTGCGGTGGTTAGCACGGATCGGTGACAGTTTGGCGACCGCGCGTGGCCGGTTCAAGCGTTGCTGCGCTGGCGCGGCGCCTCGTCGCTGCCTGGACCGCGCACCGTCAGCCAGCGCCGCAGAAGGGCGGCGAGACCGCTCGCGTCGAACGGCTTGGCGAGATAATCGTCGAAACCTTCGGCGATATAGCGCGCGCGATCCTCGGGGAAGGCATTGGCGGTGAGCGCCACGATCGGTGGACGCGACACCGTGGCGGACGCTGCGAACGCCGCACGGATTTCCGCCGCGGCGGCA
>CALFEM010000372.1 GCA_937950105.1 uncultured Alphaproteobacteria bacterium
GTGGCGCTGGATGGCCGGCTCGGAGGCCGGCCATGACGACGAGAGTGTGACGCGTGCAGCCTGACGACGCGGAGTGTTCGACGCCTGCGGGAAGTGCACCTCGGCGCACGCACGAAGCCGCGCAGCAATGCTTCGGCAACCACGATCAGTTTGCCCATGGTTTGACGCAACTCGGCCGTGAAGCTCGCACAATCGGGGTTTACGACTGCAGCCTGTGGCATTGGCCTTCCGAGGCTCGGCGTCTCTGGCGAAGCACCCTTCGGCGGACATCGCGAGCTTCAAAAAGGCTTCCTTACGGTTTTCTTCTGTTTCGAATGGATGCGGGGCTCCCACCCGTTAAGGGTCGATTAACCGGTTAAGGGTTAATCAAGGAGGGAGTGTGAGGTGCGTTATGATGAAGCGTTACCAGCGTATCGAAAATGAGACCCGTGGGGGCGGCTCGGCCGCAGCCCGCGCCGTCGCCATTTCGGCGGTCCTTCTGGTCGGCGGATGCAGCGCCGATGTGGGCCGTTTCGATTTCCCCGCGTTCAACCTGAATGCCAAGGACTCGACCGGCGCGCTGCCGGTGCCCTCGGAGCCCGTCGGCGGGTCGATCCAGTCGTCGGCGGCCGACAGCGGCTCTTACGGCAGTGGCAGCGGCGAGACCTACGTGCCACCGCGCGCCTCGCGCCCGTCCGGCGGCAGCGTCGACATGGCGGCATTGCCCGAGCCCGCGCGCAGCGAGCCGTATCGCGCGCCTGCCGCGCCGAGCTTTGGCGCATCGCGTGCGCCATCTGACTATGACCGTTCGCCCGCTCGCGCAGGCCGCGACGCGGCGCCGTCCGCGGTCACATCTGGCGGCACCATCGAAGTCCAGCGTGGCGATACGCTCTATGGCATCGCGCGGCGCAACGGCGTCACCGTCAAGGACCTGATGGCCGCCAACGGTTTGTCGAGCGCCAACCTGAAGCCGGGCCAGCAGCTGCGCATGCCCGGCGGTTCGAATACGAGTGCCACCGCGAGCAATTCCTACGATGCGACGCCGTCGCAGCGTGCGGAACCGGCGCCCCGCCGTGAGATCGCGGTTGCGCCCGCCAACACGGCGGACTGGGCCGGCAGCTACACGGTCAAGCCGGGTGACAGCCTCTATCGCATCGCTCGCCAGCACAATGTGAAGGTCGCTGATCTGCAGAGTGCCAACGGCATCAACAATCCGGCGCAGTTGAAGCCCGGCGCAACGCTCCGCGTTCCGGGCGAAGGCGCAGCCGCTCCGGCCAACGTCGCATCGACGTCGCCGAGCGCCGCAGCAGCCGCCGAGGCGACGGCTGCGGCGCCGCGCGCCATCCAGTCGACGACGCAGCCGACGCTGCTCAACGGCTCGAAGCAGGTTGCAGCGCTCGACGAAGGCCGCATGACCGACGCGCCGGCTGCGGCCGAGGTCAAGTCGGCAGCGACCAAGACCGCCGCCGCCGCGACGGCGTCGGCACCGGCGGCGATGAGCCGCCTGCGCTGGCCGGCGAAGGGCAAGATCCTGTCGGGCTTCGGCCAGCGCTCGGACGGAACGCACAACGACGGCGTCAACGTCGCCGTGCCGCAGGGCACCGAGGTTCACGCCGCCGAGGATGGCGAGGTCGCGTATGCGGGATCGGAGCTGAAGGGCTACGGCAATCTCGTGCTGGTGCGCCACGACAATGGCTGGGTCACCGCCTACGCCCACAACGACACGCTGATGGTGAAGCGGGGCGACAAGGTTCGCCGTGGCGACGTCATCGCCAAGGCCGGCAGCACCGGACAGGTCGACCAGCCGCAGGTTCATTTCGAGCTGCGGCAGGGCTCGAAGCCGGTCGATCCGCTGCCCTATCTCGAGCGGCTCTGAGAGCCTGATCGGTCGAGGTGGACTTCCTTCCGCCGAGACCGTGAATCAGACTCTCGAAGAATAAAGAGGCGCTCGACAGACCAATCAGCTTGCGGACCGCCAGAGGGGCGGCACCGCCGGGCACTGCCAGAGGAAAGGGCCGGAGGCAACTCCGGCTCTTTCTGCTTTGGCATGATGAACGAGTGCAGCAGCTTCAGGCGAGATCGAGATGCTGGCCGAGGCGCCCGGCGAGATCCTGGATGAACTGCCAGGCGACGCGGCCCGAACGCGCGCCGCGCGTGATCGACCATTCGAGCGCCTCGCGCCGCAGCGTCTCGGCATCGACCTTCAGCCCGAAGTGACGGACGTAGCCCTGCACCATATCGAGGTACTGGTCCTGGCTCGAATTGTGGAAACCGAGCCAGAGGCCGAAGCGATCCGACAGCGACACCTTCTCCTCGACCGCCTCGGACGGGTTGATGGCCGTCGAGCGTTCGTTCTCGACCATGTCGCGCGGCATCAGGTGGCGGCGATTGGAGGTCGCGTAGAAGATGACGTTGGCCGGGCGTCCTTCGATGCCGCCTTCGAGCACCGCCTTCAGCGACTTGTAGGACGTGTCGTCCTTGTCGAAGGAGAGGTCGTCGCAGAACACGATGGCGCGATGCGGGCTGGCGCGCAGATGCGCGAGGCATCGCGGCAGCGTGGCGATGTCCTCGCGATGAATCTCGACCAGCTTGAGACCGGCATCCGCCTTCTTCGCATGCCGGGCGAGCTTGGCGGCGACCGTCGCGTGCGCGCTCTTCACGAGCGAGGATTTGCCCATGCCGCGCGCGCCCCAGAGCAGCGCGTTGTTGGCGGGCAGGCCCTTGGCGAAGCGCAGGGTGTTCTCGGCCAGCGTATCGCGGACGCGGTCGACCCCGCGCAGCAGCGAAAGCGCGACGCGGTTGACCTTCGGCACCGGCACCAGTTCCGAGCCCGAAGCCTGCCAGACGAAGGCGTCGGCGGCCTTGAGGTCCGCT
>CALFEM010000373.1 GCA_937950105.1 uncultured Alphaproteobacteria bacterium
CCGATCTGATCTCTACGCCGCGCGTGACATCAGCGAAGGCGACGGCGCCATCGAGCTGACCGCGCCGGTGCGGGCCGAAGACGCCGCCGTCGTGCCGATCACCATGCGCATCCCCGCCAGTGTCGCCGCGACGGCCAAGACGCTCACGCTGGTGATCGACAAGAATCCGATGCCGGTGGCCGCCACCTTCACGTTCGGTCCGGCCGCGGGCAGCGGCGAGCGCATGATCGACACCCGCGTGCGCGTCGACATGTACTCGAACGTGCGCGCCGTGCTGGAGACGACGGACGGCAAGCTGCACATGGCGACCAAGTACGTGAAGGCTGCGGGCGGCTGCTCGGCGCCGGCGCTCAAGGACCAGGAGCAGGCGCTGGCCGAACTCGGCAAGATGAAGCTGCGCCTGCACGAGGCGAACCAGACGCCGATGATGCAGGAAGCGCAGGTCATGATCCGCCACCCGAACTATTCGGGCATGCAGATGAACCAGCTCACCGGCCTCTACATTCCGGCGAAGTTCATCGACAGCATGGAGGTGAAGCGCGGCAGCGACACCGTGTTCACCATGACGGGCGGCATCTCGCTGTCCGAGAATCCGAACATCCGCTTCACGTACGCCGGCGGCTCCGACAACGACCTGAGCGTCGTCGCGAAAGATACCACGGGCGCTACGTTCAATATTCGCCAAAGCGCCAAAGGGTCATGAGCGCACAGGCTTGCAGTCGCGCGGTCAACCGAAGAACAAAAGGCGCCTCGAACGGGCGCCTTTTTTCTGGGTGTTGGTCGCTCGCGGCACGGGTCAGAAGCAGCGCAACTCGCCCTCGACCTGCGCGCGCTTAAGCTTCTTGATCTTCTCCTGGAAGATCGGCCCGTGCAGCATGGCCACGTTCTCGCCGCCACGCTGGATCACCGACATCACCGTCTCGGCTTCCTCGTAATCGGAGTACGGCAGCAGCTCCGCGATCACGTCGATCGAGCACGAGCAGCGCTCGAGAACGTCACGCGTCTGGCCGTTCACCTGCATGCAGGCGAACACGTAATCGGCGCGCGCGATGGACGGATAATCGTTGACGGGCGCTTCGAGTTCCATCGTCGGCGCCACAGCCGCCACGAGCGCGGCGATCGCACCCCCAAAGCGGGCCAGGTTCGTCGCGGTGTCCGGGCGGCGCATTACTTGATCTCCCCGACGCCTTTCAGCAGCGTGCGCTCCTCGAGCCGGGGGCTGCCCGGCTGCGGGCTCTCGAAAATGCCGACGGTCTCGACGAAATGGCCGGGTACGGCCTCGCTGACGACGATCTCGAAGCGGCTGCCGTCGTAGCCCTGCATCTTGAGCGCGTTGGCATCGCCGACGAACGGCGCGAACGAGACGCGATAGCCCGCAACCTCCTTGCCGTTGTAGGCGATCTTCACGGGCGTGACCTTGGAGTTGGAGCCGAGCTGCGACTTCATCTTGTTCTTCAGGAACGGCCGGCTGCCCCCGGCCAGCATGGCGATGTTGTGCACCGAGCGATCGAGGAACACGACGATCAACGGGTTGCCGGTCATGCCGGTGATCTGCTGCTCGGGACGCGCGCGGTCACCTGTGAAAACCTTGACCGAAGCCGTGCGCGTGCCGTCCGCTGCTTCGTCGAGAACGCCGATGCTGATCTTGTCGGTGAAGGCCTCGCCGAGCAGCTTCGGGTCGGACACCTTGCGCTCGAAACGGTAGAGGGCCTCGCCGCCCTTGGGGATGGTCGTCAGATGCTTGGCATCGAACAGCATGGCCGTCGCCGCCGGAGTGGGTGAGGCATCGGCGGCCGGGACGCCCGAGGCCAGTGCCGTCGCCAGCGCCGCGGCCAGAAACCCGCGCACAACCGTTCTCATCATCTCAACGTCCTCCTTCGTCAGCGCGGGTTTTGTCCCCGCATTCTGGTTGGTGATCTGCCCTGCCGGCCCGCCGGGCCGTTCGTTCATAGCCGCGGTTGACGGGCGGAGCCAACTGTTTCGGCCCAAATCGCTTTACGAGAAACCCTTTACGCTCAGATGCGGACGATGGAACGGCGCCGGGAGCGGGGTCGCGCCGAACAGCGAACACAACTGCGTGAACACTAACCGGGCGATTCAGGGCTTCACCGCCCGTCGGCAAGAAAATCGCCGAACGCGCGCGGCCCGTCGCCGACCGTGACCTTGGCATCGACCTCCAGCGTCGCCGTGTCGATGCGCTCGAGCGTGTTCTCGAACCAGCAGGCGACGTAGACCTTGGACCCGCTGGCGTCGGCGGCGATGCCTTCGGGGTGGTCGCCGACGGGAATGGCCTTGATGGTCTTGCCGCTCGCGAGATCGACGACGCTGACCGTCCCGCCGTACTGGTCGGTGACGAAGGCGCGCCCGCCGGTCAGCGCCACGGCATAGGGGCGCCGGCCGACCTTGAAGCTGCCCACCGGTTGCATGGACGCGATGTCGACGACGCTGACGTCGTCGCTGCCGACGTTGGCGGTGTAGGCGCGGCGGCCCTCGGCATCGATGGTGACGCCGAACGGGCGCTCGCCGACCGGCACCCGGCCGAGCACTTTCAGGCTCTCCGCGTCGATGATGGAGACCTGGTTGCTGTCGCGATCCGCCGTCAGGATGCGGCGCCCGTCGGGCGTGACGGCGACACCCGAGGGCGACTTGCCGACCTCCACGCTCGCCCGGATATGCGCGCCACCCGGGTCGAGCACGTAGAGCCGGTGCTCGTACCAGTCGGCGACCAGCACGTCGCCGCTGACCGGATTGACGGCGAGGCCCAGAGGCCCCTGCCCGACCGGCTGACGATGGCGGAGGAAGCGTGTGGCCGCGTCGATGACGACCAGCTCGCGGGCGTCGGGTGCGCTGACGTAGAGAGTCCCCCGGTCGGGCGACAGGGCGACGCCCGCGGGCTTGCCCGTCACCTTGATGTCGCCAGCAACCTTCATCGCGGCGAGATCGACGACGGAGACCGTCTCGCTGCCCTGGTTGGTGACATAAGCGAAGCCGGCGGATCGAGCCGGCGCCACCGCAACCGGCAACAGAACCGCAATCAGCACCGCGAGCAGCGGCCAACAACCCTGCCACCCGGTCGAAACAGAACGCGCGACCGGCTGGCGCGCGCCCCGCTCACAGGTTTGGTAAATGCGCCGGAGCATGCCCCGCTCAGCCGCCGGCCTCGGCCTTCGCCTTGATGGCCGCGAGGCCGGCATCGTAGACGCCGGTGATCGCCTTCACCGCTGCCTCGTCGTTGAGCTCCGGCGGGGGATCGTTGTTCATGAAGCCGCGATAGAACGCGCCCTTCCACGTCACCGTCGACTTGCCGCCCTCGCCGGCGACCGAAAGCGTCGAGGAGTAGTTGGCGACCGGCAAAACCTTCACGTCGACGTTGGTGATCTCGTAGCCCAGCGTCTTAGAGGCCGCGTCGTATCTGGTCAGCGCTTCCTCGATCTTGCCGCCGCCCTTGAGCGTCAGCGTACGCTTGGCGCCAGCGTCATTGCCGCCTGAACCTTCGGTCTTCTCGATGGCCGGATGCCAGCTCATGTCCTGGAAGTTGCCGATCACGGCCCAGACGGCGTCGGCGGGCGCGTTGATCTCGATGCTCTTGTTGACCTTCTGGCGGGAAGGCCCGTGCGCGGTCGCCGCCAACGGAACGACGGCAACGAGGGCGAGCGACAGGGCCAGGGTGCGGATCATGGGTTCGGGTCCTCCAACGACGCGGGCAAGCAAGTTTCTGAGTTGGCTCGGCTTCGAGCGACGCGACCATAATGGCGGCGAGCGTGGCGCGCAAATGGCAACGCCGGACCGTGGCGCTAGACGGCCACCGGGTGGCGCCATGCGACGACTGTTGTGCTTGACGGCTTCACGTGCTTCTTTCTCCCCCGCGAGGACGAGGAGAACGACAAGGAACAACAAGAATGCCCGCTCCGCTCCAAGGCATCTCTCCCAATGAATCCGGCCAGAACCAGACTTTCCGCTCCGTCACGTGCCCGTTCTGTGGCCTGCACTGCGACGATCTCGTGATTCGAAACGACGCTGGCCGGCTGACCATCGCTGCCAACGGCTGCCCGCGCGCCGCGGCCGGGTTCGAGCGCGTGGTCGCCGCCGACGCGAGCCCGCAGATCGCCGGTCGCGACGCGACGCTCGCCGACGCGATCGCGCGCGCCGCTGAACTGATCGGCAAGGCGAAGCTGCCGCTCTACGGTGGCCTCGGCACCGATGTCGAAGGCATGCGCGCCATGATGGCGCTCGCCGACCGCTCCGGCGGCGTCGTCGACCACGTGCTGTCCAACGCGCAGTATCGCAACGTCGGCGTGCTGCAGACGCGCGGCTGGATCATGTCGACGCTGACCGAGACGCGCAATCGTGCCGACCTCATCGTCGTCGTCGGCAGCGATCTCTCGATCCATCACCCGCGCTTCTACGAGCGCATCGCCTCCCCCGCCGAGGCCATGTTCGGCGAGGCCGAGGCCAAACGCACGATCGTGCTGCTCGGAAAGGGCACGCCGGCCGGCGACGTCAAGGGCGACCGCATCGGCGAGGTGCTCGATCTCGGCTGCGCTCCGTCCGACATCCCGGGCGTGCTGGCGGCCGTGCGCGCGGCGCTGCACGGTGCCCCGTCGACCGGGCCCGTCGGCGGTATCGCGGCCGACACCATCGCCCACCTCGCCGAGCGCTGCCGCAACGCGCACTACAGCGTGTTCGTGTGGGCGCCGCAGGCGTTGACCTTCGACGGCGCCGACCTCGCCGTGCACATGATCGCCGACATCGTGCGCGACTTGAACAAGACGACGCGCTCGGCGGGCCTCTCGCTCGGCGGCAACGACGGCATTGCTTCGGCAGCGTCGGTCTGCTCGTGGCAGAGCGGCTATCCGCTGCGCGTGAGCTTCGCCAGTGGTGCTCCCGAGTTCGATCCCTATCGCTTCGAGGTGCGCCGTATGCTCGCCGAGGGCGAGGGCGACCTGCTCGTGTGGGTGGCGTCATTCGGCCCCGATCCATCACCTCCACCCGAGACGAAGCTGCCGACGATCGTGCTCGGCGCGCCGGGCATCAGGCTTGCGCGGGCGCCCGAGGTTTTCATTCCGCTCGGCACACCGGGACTCGATCACGGCGGGCGGCTCGTACGCTGCGACAACGTCGTGTCGCTGCCGTTGCGCAAGTTGCGCTCGACCGGCCTCGCCACCCTGCCCGATGTCGCCGGCGCCATCACCGCTGCCCTCTAAACCGGAACAGACCCGATGCTGACCAAGCTCAAAGGCGGCCGCGTCTATGACCCGGCCAACGGTGTCGACGGTGTCATCCGCGACATCTACGTGCGCGACGGCCGCATCGTCACTGCCGACGCGACCGCCAAGGTCGATGCCGAGATCGACGTGACCGGCCGCATCGTCATGGCCGGTGCCATCGACCCGCACACGCACATCGGCGGCGGCAAGATGACCATCGCGCGCACCATGCTGCCCGAGGACCATCGCGGTCACGAGCGCCACCGCAGCGACATCCTGCGCTCGGGCACCGGGTTCGCGGTACCGTCCACGCTCGCCGCCGGCTACCGTTACGCCGAGATGGGCTACACCGCCTGCTTCGAGCCCGCCATGCTGCCCGCCAATGCGCGCCAGGCGCACATGGAAATGGGCGACACGCCGATGGTCGACAAAGGCGCTTTCGCCATGCTCGGCTCGGACGATTTCCTGCTGCGCCAGATGGCGGCGCGCGACGACTTCGAGGCGATCAAGGACTACATCGCCTGGACCATGCATGCCGCACAGGCGATCGCCGTCAAGGTTGTCAATCCGGGCGGCATCTCGGCGTTCAAGTTCAACCAGCGCATGCTCGACCTCGACGAGAGCCACGTTCACTACGGGGTCACGCCGCGCCAGATCCTGCGCACGCTGTCGAAGGGCCTCAAGGAGCTCGGCGTCACGCATCCGCTGCATGTGCACGGCTGCAACCTCGGCGTCCCCGGCAATCTCGGCACCACGCTCAAGACCATCGAGGCGATGGATGGCCTGCCGGTTCACCTGACGCACATCCAGTTCCACAGCTATGGCACCGAGGGCGACAACAAGTTCTCGTCCGGCGCGGCGCAGGTGGCGGAGCTGTTCAACAAGCACAAGAACGTGTCGATGGACGTCGGCCAGATCCTGTTCGGGCAGACCTGCACGGCCTCCGGCGACAGCATGCGCCAGTACGGCAACACGAAGTCGGCGAACCCGAAGAAGTGGGTGTGCATGGACATCGAGTGCGATGCCGGTTGCGGCGTCGTGCCGATGAAGTATCGCGACAAGAGCTTCGTCAACGCGCTGCAATGGGCCATCGGCCTCGAGATCTTCCTGCTCGCCGACGATCCCTGGCGCGTGTTCCTGACCACCGATCACCCGAACGGTGCGCCCTTCACCACGTATCCGCACCTGATCCGGCTGCTCATGGACAAGGGCTTCCGCCGCGACATGCTGCAGAAGATCCACCCCGACGCGCAGAAGGCCTCGATCGTCGGCACGCTCGACCGCGAGTACACCCTGTACGAGATCGCGATCATGACGCGTGCGGGTCCGGCGCGGAGCCTCGGCCTCAAGGACCGCGGCCACCTCGGCCCCGGCGCCAACGCCGACATCACCGTCTACAAGGACAATGCCGACCGCGAAGCGATGTTCACGACGCCCGAGTACGTGTTCAAGAACGGCGAGATCATCGTCCGCGACGGCCGCATCACCAAGGTCGTGCAGGGCGCGACGCACGTCGCCAGGCCCGACTACGATCCGGCAATCGAGAAGCGCCTGCGCGACTACTTCGCGCGCTACCACACCGTCAGCTTCGACAACTTCAAGGTCGGCGACGACGAGATCATCCAGCACGACAAGGGCAGCATCATCGTGCAGCCGACGGGAGCGCGCGTGTGATGGCGGCAGAGAGCAACAACAAGACGCCGATGATCGTCAACGGCATCACCATCGACGACACGTTCGCCGAAGCCTTCGGCATGACCGGCACAGGTATCGTCATCACCGCCGACAGCGCCAAGTGGGCGATGCAGGCCGCCGTCACCATGACCGGCTTCGGCACTTCGGTGATCGGCTGCGGCGCCGAATGCGGCATCGATCGCGAAATGAGCCCCGACGAGACGCCCGACGGGCGGCCCGGCGTGCGCTGCCTGATCTTCTCGTTCTCGCCCGACATGGTGGCGGGGCAGCTCAAGAACCGCGTCGGCCAGTGCGTTCTGACCAGCCCGGGCTCGGCCTGTTACAACGGCCTCGACGCGAAGCAGAAGATCAAGCTGTCCACCGGCTTTCGCTATTTCGGCGACGGCTGGCAGACGGCGAAGAAGCTCGGCAGCCGCCGCTACTGGCGTGTGCCGGTGATGGACGGCGAGTTCATCGCCGAGGACACCGTCGGCGTAACGACGGAGGCTGTCGGCGGCGGCAACCTGCTGATCCTCGGCAAGGACCGCGCCGGCCTGCTGGAAACCTGCGAGGCGGCGGTTGCCGCGATCGCGAAGGTCGACGACGTCATCACGCCTTTCCCCGGCGGCATCGTGCGCTCGGGCTCCAAGGTCGGCTCCAAGTACAAGGGCGTCATCGCCTCGACCAACGACGCCTTCTGTCCGACGTTGCGCGGCGCGGTGAAGTCGGAACTCTCTCCCGATACTCTCGCAGTGCTCGAGATCGTCATCGACGGGCTCACCTCGAAGTCGGTCGCGGATGCGATGCGCGCGGGGCTCAAGGCCGTCACCGAGGTCGGGCCGAAGAAAGGCGTCACCCGCGTCAGCGCCGGCAACTACGGCGGCAACCTCGGCCAGCATCACTACCACCTGAAGGAGCTTCTGCCATGAGCCGCCTCACGCTCAAGCTCAAGGCGGCGCCGACCGAACGCGTGGACCTCGGCGGGCTTTTGCCGGGGCTCGTCGCCGGCAAATCCAACGGCGACATCGAGCGCATTGCGGTCGGCACCTCCGGCAGCGGCCTCACGATCGGCGACCTGTTCACCGTGTCCGGCAGCGCCGGCGACAAGATCGTCATCGCCAGTGGCTCGGATCGCCTCGACAGCGTCGGTGCCGGATTGACCGCGGGCTCGATCGAGGTCGAAGGCGACATCGGTGCCTACGGCGGCGCCGGCATGACCGGCGGGCACCTGCTCGTCTCGGGCAACGCCGGCCCCCTGCTCGGCGCGGCGATGAAGAACGGCCTCGTGCACGTCAAGTGCTCGG
>CALFEM010000374.1 GCA_937950105.1 uncultured Alphaproteobacteria bacterium
CGTCGTAGGCCCAGTTCGTCGGAGCGTTGAAGAGGTAGCGCGCGACCACCTCGTAGCAGACGGCGAGTATCAGCGCGAGGATCGACCAGGAGAACAGCTGCCCGACCACGGTGTTGAGATGATCGACGCCGTGCAGCCAGCCCTCGCGCACGACGAACCCGACGAACGCCAGGATCAGCAGGCCGATCGGAACGAGGAAGTAGACGAACGGCGGCGGAGGCGTGTTGGCGTGCCAGAACACGATGCCGAGCGCACTCAGGATCGAGGCCGCCACCAGCGACTGCGGAAGAAATTTCATCATGCGGCCACCTCGTCGATCAGCTCACGCGAAACGTGAAGTGCCGCCGCGACGAAATCTCCCCGCGGCGGCACCGGATCGTGACGGGGCGTCAGCCCTTGGCGAAGTTGTGCTCGTAGGCGAGCTTGGGATCGACCACGCATTCCTGCGTGAAAGCGAGCACGCGCTTGGCCCACGCCTTCTGGCTGTCGAGCACCTTCTTGAAGAAGGCGTCGGCAGACTGCGTCTCGACGACCTTGTCCCAGGACGCGAGCTGCGCCTTGAGCACGCTCTCCGGCGTCTTGATGACGCTGACGCCCGACGCCTTGATGGCCTCGAGGTCCTTGGAGTAGCGGTCCATCGCCTTCCACGACATGTCGGCCGAAGAGGCTTCGACGGCGGCTGCGACGAGGGCCTGCAGCTCGGCCGGCAGGCCGTCGTACTTGCCCTTGTTGAACAGGATCTCGAACGTCTCGTTCGGCTGGTGATACGACTGCACCATGTAGATCTTGGCGACGTCGGTGAAGCCGAGCAGTTTGTCGGACGACGGGTTGTTGAACTCGGCGCCGTCGATCAGGCCCTTGTCGATCGCCGGCACGATTTCGCCGCCCGGCAGGATCGTGACGTTGGTGCCGAGGCCCTTGAACATGTCGGCGGACAGACCGACCGTGCGGTACTTGATGTTCTTGAGATCATCCGGGCCCTTGATCTCTTTCTTGAACCAGCCGAGCGGCTGCGTCGGCATCGGGCCATACTGGAAGCCCTTGATGTTGAGCTTCAGGACGCTGCCGACCAGCTCGTCATAGAGCTCCTGGCCGCCGCCGTACTTCATCCAGCCGAGGATCTGGTTGGCGTCGAGGCCGAGCGCCGGGCCGGTACCGAACAGCGAGAACGCCTTGTTCTTGCCGAACCAGTAGGCGGAAACGCCGTGGCCACCGTCGAGAATGCCGGTGTTGACGGCGTCGAGCAGCTGGAAGGCGGGAACGACGGCGCCGGCCGGAAGCAGTTCGAGCTCCAGGCGTCCGCCGGCCATGCCGTTGAGCTTCTTGACGAAGTCGGCGGCGTACTCGTGGAAGATGTCCTTCGTCGGCCAGGTCGACTGGAACTTCATCTTGACGGTCTCGGCGCGCGAGACGTTCGGCATGGCGACCGTGCCGGTCGCGGCGACGCCGGCCGCGAGCGCGGCACCCTTCAGGACCTTGCGGCGGGAAACCTGCTTGGTCTCGGATTTATCGGTCATTAGGCGATTTCTCCCTGGTCTCTCTGTTGGCCGTGAACTAGCGACGGCAGGTCTGCGCCCACCTTGGTATGCCATATACTCCAATCGTCTATGCGGTGTCCGCATCTATTTGTTCGGTCGCACGGATTCGGGTCAGCGCGCATGCTGCGACGCAAGATGCATGTGTGCGGCGCACACTCGTCCGCGCTCGTGGCTGGCTTGCGCGCATTCTCCACTGGCGCGCCGCGTTTGACGCAGGCCAAGGCGCTTGACCTGTGCAATCGATCATTTCATAGCAACGCCTCCGCACCATGCAGAACGGCAGCCCCGCGCCAAGCGCACCAGCGGGGTGATCGGCCGGCCGAGAGCCGCGCCGGGCAGGCGACTGCGTGACGTGCGCAACGAGTGCGCCCGAGACCTCGCTTCCAAGGAGCCCGAGATCACATGTCGAACGAGCAGCGCCGCGCAGGCCGCCACTTCCTGCAGATCCCGGGCCCGACGCCGGTGCCGGACCGCGTCCACCGCGCCATGGCGCAGCCGATCCTCGACCATCGCGGCCCGACGTTCCAGGCACTGGCGCAGCGCGTGCTCGCAAACGTCAAGACGATCTTCAAGACCACCAACCCGGTCATCATCTTTCCGTCGTCGGGCACCGGCGCGTGGGAAGCGGCCCTCGTCAACACGCTGTCGCCCGGCGACAAGGTGCTGATGGTCGAGACCGGTCAGTTCGCGACGCTGTGGAAGAACATGGCGGTAAAGCTCGGCTTGGTGCCGGAGTTCATTTCGACCGACTGGCGCACCGGCGTCGACGCGAGTGTCGTCGAGGAGCACCTCGCTGCCGACAAGGCGCACGAGATCAAGGCCGTGTGCATCGTCCACAACGAGACGGCCACGGGCTGCCGCAGCGACATCAAGGCGGTGCGCGAGGCGCTCGACGCGGTGAAGCACCCGGCGCTGCTGATGGTCGATACCATCTCGTCGCTCGCGGTCATGGACCTGCGTCACGACGAGTGGGGCATCGACGTCACTGTCGGCGGTTCGCAGAAGGGCCTGATGCTGCCGCCAGGACTGTCGTTCACTGCGGTCAGCGACAAGGCGCTCGCCGCGTCGAAGGCGGCGAAGCTGCCGCGCGCCTACTGGAACTGGGACGACATGCTGGCGAACAACGCCAACGGCTTCTTCCCCTACACGCCGGCGACGGGTCTGCTGTACGGTCTCGACGTCGCCATCGATATGCTGCACGAGGAAGGGCTCGACAACGTGTTCGCGCGCCACGAGCGTCTCGCCGAGGCGACGCGCCGCGCCGTCAACGCCTGGGGCCTCGAGATCCTGTGCGTCAACCCGAAGGACTATTCGCCGGCCGTTACCTCGGTGCTGATGCCGGAGGGCCATAACGCCGACGAGTTCCGCAAAATCGTCCTCGAGCGCTTCGACATGTCGCTCGGCATGGGCCTCGGCAAGGTCGCGGGCAAGGTGTTCCGCATCGGCCACCTCGGCGACACCAACGAACTGACCATCATGGGGGCGCTCGCCGGCGTCGAGATGGGGCTGACGCTGGCCGGCGTTCCGCATCGCGCGGGTGGCGTCGCCGCGGCGATGGCCTACCTGACGGACGGCTCGGCGGCGGCCAAGGCGCGCGCTGCCTGATCGGATCGATTGCCGCGGCCGACGGCCGGCGACTAGATTGAAGGTGCGGAAGCCAACCCGGTTTCCGCACCTTTGCTTTCATGGAGTTCGCCCGATGACCGCGCTGTATGCCTTCGATGCCTACGGGACGCTGTTCGATGTGCATTCGGCGGCGGCCCGGCACGCGGAGCGCGTCGGCGAGGACTGGCAGCGGCTATCGGAACTCTGGCGCACCAAGCAGCTCGAGTACACGTGGGTGCACGCGGGTGCGGAACAGCGGGCCACGTTCTGGGAGCTGACCGAGCGGAGCCTCGATTACGCGATCGCAGCGCTGGGCCTCAGGCTGGACGACGCGACCCGCGCCGCCTTGCTCGATGCCTATCGCGAGCTTGCGGCCTATCCGGAAGCCAGCAGCGTTCTCCAGGCCCTGAAGACCGGCGGCGCGCGGCTTGCGATCCTCTCCAACGGCGATCCCGACCTGCTCGAGCGCGCCGTCGACAGTGCCGGCCTCGACGGTCTGTTCGAGCATGTGCTGTCGGCGGCATCGGTCGCGACCTTCAAGCCGCTGCCGGCGGTGTATCGGCTTGCCGTCGAAGCCTTCGACGCGGTGCCCGGGCAAATCACGTTCTGCTCGTCGAACCGTTGGGATGTCGCCGGCGGGGCCGCGTTCGGCTTCGATACGGTCTGGATCAATCGCGCCGGGCGGCCTGACGAATATCCGGGGCTGCGGCCACGCCGTGTCGTCGCCTCGCTCGAAGGGCTGCTCGCGCCGGCATGATCCGGCGCGGCGTTGACACGGGTCATTGCCGGACGCGCCCGCCGCGCTCACGTTGGCCGTCACAGGCGCAGCACGCACGGAGGCGACACCCATGATGTTCGAGCACATCCTCATCCCGACCGACGGCAGCGAGCTGTCGTTACAGGCGGTGCGCAAGGGACTCGCGCTGGCCAAGGCGCTCGGCGCCAAGGCGACGGCCGTGACGGTGCAGCCGTTGCTCACGGACTTCATCGTCGAGGGCGTCACCATCAACGTGTCGGATACGGACCGCCGGCAGATGCACGACGAGTTCGGCCATCGCCTCGACGCCGCGCGCAAGGAAGCCGCCGATCAGGGCATTGCGCTGGAGACGGTTCAGGTCGAGAGCCGCGAGCCGTGGCGGGCGATCATCGAGGTAGCGGAACGGGTCGGCGCCGACCTCATCGTCATGGCCTCGCATGGCCGCCGCGGCGTCTCGGCGCTGGTGCTCGGCAGCGAGACGCAGAAGCTGCTGACGCACTCGAAGGTGCCGGTGCTGGTCTACCGCTGAAGCGCTTCACGCGCGGATACAAAATGGCCCGCGAGCGCAACTCTCGCGGGCCATTTCATATGCAGGGATCGGAGCGCTGAACTTACATGAGGCCAGCCGAGACGATCTCCTTCTGGCAGCGCATGCCGAGCTTCAGGAACTTGGACATGACGCAGCTCTTGACCTTGGCCACGGTCGGGTTGCTGCCGATGCAAAGCCGGCGCACGTCACCCTCGCAAGCAGCGCGCAGCTTCGGCGTCACTTCCGGCGGCAGCTTGAAATCCTCGGCGAGAGCAGGCGTGGCGATGAGCGCGAGAAGGGCGGCGGCGCGCAGAGCTTTCATGTTCGGACCCCGTTGTTCGTCATCGTTGCATAATCATTGCGGCGCATTCGCCATGGAGACGAGGCGAGAACAAGGCAAGATGTCGTTTATGCGACAGCAGACCGCAGGAACCGCCGCATGTTCGTCGAATGTGCATGCTCACGGCCGGGACTTTCGTCGCAAACGGCTGCATCTCGTCAGACTTGGCACGATGCGTGCCGGACGGGGATAAGGCGTCGGGCGCGCGCGTCTAACCGGCGTTCATGAACTCCGTCCGCGCCTCATTCCTTCATGGTCGGGATCGAGAATTCCGCGCCCGAGCGGATGCCCGACGGCCAGCGCGACGTCACCGTCTTGGTGCGCGTGTAGAAGCGGATCGAATCCGGCCCGTGCTGATTGAGATCGCCGAAGCCCGAGCGCTTCCAGCCACCGAACGTGTAGTACGACAGCGGCACCGGGATCGGCACGTTGATGCCGACCATGCCGACGTTGACGCGCGAGGCGAAGTCGCGTGCCGCATCGCCGTCACGGGTGAAGATGGCGACACCGTTGCCGTACTCGTGCTCGCTCGGCAGCCGCAGCGCGGTTTCGTAGTCGGGCGCGCGCACGACAGACAGTACGGGGCCAAAAATCTCCTCGCGATAGATGCGCATGTCGGGCGTCACGTGATCGAACAGCGAGCCGCCGAGATAGAAGCCGTTCTCGTAGCCCTGCATGCGGAAGTCACGGCCGTCGACGACGAGCTTCGCGCCTTCCTGCACGCCGAGGTCGATGTAGCCGCGCACCTTGTCGAGGTGCTGGCGCGTGACGAGCGGCCCCATGTCGGCATCGCGCGAGGTCGACGGCCCGATGCGCAGGCTTTCGACGCGCGGTGCGAGCTTCGCCAGCAACCTGTCCGCAGTGTCCTCGCCGACCGGAACCGCGACCGAGATCGCCATGCAGCGTTCGCCCGCCGAGCCATAGCCGGCGCCGATCAGCGCGTCGACGGTCTGGTCCATGTCGGCATCCGGCAGGATCACCATGTGGTTCTTGGCGCCGCCGAAGCATTGCACGCGCTTTCCCGTCGCTGCGCCCTGCGCATAGACGTATTGAGCCACATCCGACGAGCCGACGAAGCCGACCGCCATGATGTCGGGATCGGAGAGGATCGCATCGACGGCGGTCTTGTCGCCGTTGACGACGTTGAGGATGCCCGGCGGCAAACCGGCTTCGAGGAACAGTTCGGCGAGCATCAGCGGTACACTCGGCGCACGTTCGGACGGCTTCAGGATGAAGGCATTGCCGCAGGCGATCGCGGGTGCGGCCTTCCACAGCGGGATCATGGCCGGGAAGTTGAACGGCGTGATGCCGGCGACGACGCCGAGCGGCTGGCGC
>CALFEM010000375.1 GCA_937950105.1 uncultured Alphaproteobacteria bacterium
ACCTGCAACAGCCGATTGACCTGTTCGGACGTGTTGGCGCGTTCGCCCTCGAGCCGCGTGCGGTACATCTCGATGAACAGGACCAGGAACGCGACGCTCGCCAGCAGCAGGCCGGCGGCGAGGCCGGCCAGCAGCTTGCGGCTGAGCTTCGAATTGCTGGCGGTGGTGACCACGATCGTCTCCGGTTGCGCCTCTGCGCCATCGCTCCCGCCGAGCCGAGCCCACGCTGCAAACGTCGGCGTCGTCATTTACGAACCTGAAACAGTGTTCGGGTCCGCCCGGTGGCGCGGCAAATACCACATACTCCGTCGCCCGTCGGTGACGTTTGCGCCTTGTCATGCGCAGACGGCAACACCGGCATGTGAAACGGGACGCCGCAATGCCGGCACTGGTGCTCTTCGAGCGGCAGCAACGGTTGCTCGACCCGGGACATCTCCACGATTCCGACCGCGCGCGTCTCGCAAACATCCACGCAGAGGCCACAGCCCGTGCAGCGCTCCCCGCTCAGACTGTAAGCGAGACGGCCATCCCCGCCGCGGCCGAGTTCGATCGCCCGATGCGGGCAAAGACGCGCACACGCATCGCATCCCGTACAGGCGGTGGCGTCGATGACCGGCACGAATCGAAAGAGGCGCTGCACCGCGGGAGGATTCGCGGAAACGGTCGTGCTGCGGTCCGGCAAAAGGCTGCGACCTCGCAAGCCGAACAGCGCGCGCCGCCCCTCGTCGACGCTGCTGCGCGGCGCCGCGGCGCCCGCGCGCCGGCGGTCCCACTCGCTGGCCCCGAGCACGACGAACGCGACGGGCGGCTGAGCGAGCGATGCGCGCAAGCGATTGGCGCAATCGACCGCTGCCTGCAGCGTTGCGGTGGTATGGCGGGCGCACGCCGCACACTCCCCGCTCGCCGCAACGATCGAGCCGCAGCCTCGATCCGCGAGAGCGATCACGTCGCGATCACCGATTGCGTGCAGGCAGGCAACGACGCCGCGCCCGGAAGGCAACCCCGCAAGCTCGCACGCAACCAGCGCCACGCGATCGCCTTCGGCAAGGAGAGGCTGCAGTGTTCCCGTCGCAAACGTGATCGCGCCTTCGGGGCATGCCGGAGCGCAGAGCCCGCATCCGTCGCAAGCCTCGGCGTCGATGCCGAGCGCTTCGTCGTCGATCACGAGGGCGCTGGCCGGGCAGGCGTCGGCGCATTTGCGGCACGATGCCGTCGCGCAGAGCCCATGCACGCAACGATCGGCATCGATGTCCGGAAGGCGGACACGACTTTGAGCACGGTCGCCGATTACATTCGCGGCGTCGCCGCTCATGTCTTTCTCCTCGATCCAGCTGCCGTGACCGCGGGCGGTGCGGCAGCCTCGCGGCGGGAGACTACCACGAGGGCGCCGCGCCCGGCAGATACGGCCCGTCGGCGTCATCGACGCTCTTGGCCTTTGCAGCGAGATCGCTTGCGGCCGGACGCGCATGGCCGGTGATACCCGTGAGATGATCGCGCAGCTCATCGGCATAGCAGGCGGTCACCAACGCCAGCGCCGCGTAATAGTCCGGAGCGCGCGCAGCTATGAGCCGCTCGGCGAACTGCCCGACCCAGCGCAACAGATGCTCGTCGAGGAACCGCGCGGCAACGGCGAGATCGCCGGGCTCCCTGGCGACGCGAGCGAGGTGCGAAACGAACTGCAGCTGCAGCACGAGATGGTCGTCCGGCCGGCTCGCCGCGTCGTCGACCTTGAGACCGGCCCGCTTGTAGCACTCACGTACCGCGAACATCGGTGCCTGCCGCTCGAGCCCGTCCTCCGTCATCCACACCGACTCGGTCGGCGCCGCGCGATACGAGTGCCGCAGGTAGACTTCGGTGAAGCCGGCCGCCAGATCGTCGAGTGCTGCTGCATCGACCGGATCGGGAAGCGTGGCGAGCATGCGCGCGAACGCCGCCAGTGCATCGCCGCCACGCTCCGTTTGCAACGACAGCCCGAGTTGCTCGGCGAGCGGCGCCTGGCGCGCCGCAGCGATGATCGCCGCCGTCGGCTCGCGATCGTGCAGGCTCGCGAGCAGCGACAGATCGTCGGCAACCGCGACAGCGAACTCGGCGAGCGCAGCTCGATCCGCGCCCGCCTCCCCGTCAGTTGCCCGGTCGTTCGAATGTGCGGCAGCAGTAGCCACCATTCTTCACCCCTTGCTCACAGCGCCCTTCGAATGCGGCACGAACACGATCGACGGATTGGTCAGTTCCGGATCGGCCATCGAGTGGACCTGACGTACGACATAGTCGTTGGGGCCGCGCGCTTTCGTATCGTGGGTTCCGGCGAGCAGCTTGTCGATCGGTCCCACGTCCAGAACGCGCATCATGCAGGCCATCACGCAATACGGCTTTCGGCCAGCGTCGATCTCGTCGACGCACAGGTTGCACTTGGACACGATGTTCTGGTCGGGAATGAACTGCGGCGCGCCGAACGGACAGGCCGCCTCGCACTTGCGGCAACCGATGCAGAGCGTCGAGTCGATGTCGACGATGCCGTCCTTGGCGCGCTTGTAGATAGCGCCTGTCGGGCACGTCGGAAGGCATGCCGGCTCCGCGCAATGGTTGCACGACATGTTGACCTTGTAGGCGTAGACGTCCGGAAACGAGCCGCCCTCGACGTACATGACGCGGCGGAAGCGCGGTCCCGGCGCAAGGCCATTCTTGTCCTTGCAGGCGATCTCGCAGGCGCGGCAGCCGATGCAATCGACGTTGTTGTGAATGAAGCCGAGTTGCAGGTCCGGCTTCACCGGCTCGTACACCTCGCGCTTCTTGCGCTTCACGGCTTCCTTGATCTTGCCCTTGTCTTTCGGTTCGGCCATGGCCTCGTTTCCTCCCAGGGCTCAAAGATCGCGACGGAAGACGTGCGAGCGCGAGGTCGCCAGCTTGTCCCAGCCGGGCCGGTGCTCGAGGTTCGTCTTGCGGATGTTGCAGAGAACCGTGTTGTAGGCGAAGGCGCCGGCAGGGCTCGGCTCGTCGAGAGTGAGGAAGTCCGGGTTGCCGGCACGATCGACACCGTTGGCGTCGATGTCCATCCAGGCGCCTTCGTGCAGCACGGCGACGCCGGGCATGCAGCGCTCGGTGACGTAGGCCGGCACGATGCACTTGCCGCGATCGTTCCAGACTTCCACCGTATCTCCGGTCTTGATGCCGAGCTTCGCGGCGTCGGAAGCGTTCAATGTCACCTCCTGCTCGTAGGTCTCACGGAGCCACGCGATGTTGTTGAAGATCGAGTGCGTGCGGTGCCGCGGATGCGGGCTGATGAGATGGAACGGGAAGTCCTTCGTCTTCGGACTGTTGAGGCTCTCCCACGGCTCGATCCACTTCGGGATCGCGGGGATCTGGTAGCCGTACTGGGTGCGCGTCCAGTCGGTGATCTGGGCCAGCTGACCGGAGAAGATTTCGATGCGGCCGGAGGCGGTCGGGAACGGCTTGCCCTGCTCGATCTGATCCTGGAACGCCACGTGCGGGCGCGCCAGCTTGAACTTGTAGACGCCGCGCTTCTTGAACTCCTCCCACGGCATGGTCACGCCCTGGTGATGCATGACCTTGTCGTGCCACCAGGCGGCGAGATAGGCCTCGTCGACGGCGGTGTCGTCGTTGAAGTAGTCGCGGGTCGCGCGCGGATTGTACTTCGGGCCGAAGCCGAGCCGGTAGGCGAGCTCGGTGAAGACCTGGAAGTCGGTCTTCGATTCACCCATCGGCTCGATCACCTTCGGGCGATGGATGTAGTAGTGGCCCTTGTACCAGGGCAGCGCCACGTCATGACGCTCGAAGTGCGTGGCGATCGGGAGCAGATAGTCGGCCCAGATGCCGGTCGGCGTGATGGTCGAATCCATGCACACGAACAGGCTTTCCTTGTCGCCCTCCGCCTCCAGCTTGCGGATCGCCTGAATTTCCTTGTTGATGTTGGTGAGCTGGTTCAGCCAGTCGGAGCCCTGCCAGAAGATGCCGCGGATATTGGGGATCTTGCCGTCGAGCTCGTCGGAGCGCGGCCAGCAGCCGATCTCCTCACGTTTGAGGTTCGGATAGTTGAGCACGCAATGGGCCCAGCGATCCGACTTGATCGAGGCGAACCAGACGTTGGCGAACTCGTCGTAAGGGTAGGCGACGGCTTCGGAGTGCCACGCCTTGCCGACACCTTCGGCGCTGCCGCCGAGCATGCCGATGTTGCCGGTCATCGCCTGAACAGCGGCGGCCATGCGGTTGTACTGCTCGCCGTAGGCATTGCGGCCCGGCGACCACGAGGCTTTCAGCGCCGCCGGCTTGGTCTCCGCGTACATGCGCGCGAGCTTCTTGATGTCTTCGGCCTTGACGCCGCAGATGTTCGCCGCCCACTCCGGCGTCTTGGGCGTGCCGTCGGAGACGCCGAGGATGTAATCCTTGAAGCTCTCGCGACCCCTGGCCCAGTCGGGCATGGTGCCCTGGTCCATGCCCTGCACGAAGCGGTCGATGAAGGCCTGGTTGTGCAGGTTGTTGGTGAAGATGTAGTGCGCCATGCCGGCCAGCATCGCGGCATCGGTATTCGGCTTGATGGGGATCCACCAGGCGTCGTAGACGGCGGCGCTGTCGGTGTATTGCGGATCGACCAGCACGAACTTGCAGCCGCGCTGCTTGGCGAGGCGCATGTAGTAGAACGTGTTGCCGCCGTGGAACGTGTAGGCCGGGTTCCAGCCCCACATGATGATCAGCTTGGAGTGCGCGAACGCGTCGTCCTCGTTGCCGTCCTCGATCGTGCCGAATGTGATGCGCGAGGAAAACGTCGTCCCCTGATAGGAGGGCACCAACCACGACGAGGTGCGGCAGCCGAACATGCCCATGAAGCGCCCGAGC
>CALFEM010000376.1 GCA_937950105.1 uncultured Alphaproteobacteria bacterium
CGGCGAACATTGCCGCGATCTCGTCGCGCGACTGGGTGTTGAAATCGAGATTGTAGGACGGGCGGCCGCTCGCGCGTGCGTGCCACATCGGGTCGATGTAGTCGGGGCCCTTCTTGAAATTCTGGACAGCGATACCGGCATCGCGCAGCGCGCGAGAGATGCCGAGCGTCAGCGTCGTCTTGCCGGACGATTTGTGAGCGGCAGCGATCAGCACGTGGGCCACGTGTGCGGTACTCCGTTACAGCAGCGGCCCCCCGCCGGCCTCGGTCGTGTCAGCTGTCGTACTCGACGCCCTTCGGCAGGAACGGCATCACTTTCAGCGCCACGCCGACGATGAGCATGGCGATCGATACGCCCGCGAGGCCGAGGAGAACTTCAGGCAGCGAGGGAGCATAGGCGGAAACCTGACCATCGAGGAAGCTGCTCGAAACCTCCTTGCCGGGGAACAGATCGAGCGGATAGGCCTGCCCGCCGATGATCGTTGAGTACATGAAGCTCATGCCGCCGATCAGCGCCAGCACCGACGCGATGGTCAACGCGCGCCGCTCGCTCATCATCGCCTTGCCGGAGGTGGTGCCGGCGTAGAGCAGGATGGCGGTCGGCATGAGCAAACCGACGAGGATGTGCCCGACCCAGAACAGCAGCGTGTAGATGCCGCCATCGCGCAGGATGAACATCTCCGCCTTCCAGTGCTCGGCGGCGTACAGGTTGGTGAGATGGAAAACGATGGTGAAGTACAGCACGGCGAGCGCGAAAATGACGAGCAGGCCGCGGAAGCTCGACACCATCTCCTCGCTGAGCAGCGCCTGGCGCGTCTCGCGGCACATTGTGAACAGGACGAGCACCGTGAAGGCGAGGCCGTAGAGGAACGAGGCGGCGATGAACAGCGGCGCCATCAGCGCCGAGTCGTAGAGTTCGCGCGCGATCAGGAAGCCGAAGATCGAGCCGGTGCCGGTCGTCAGCGCCAGACGCCAGACGAATGCGAACCAGCCGGCCGCCTTGTTCAAAGCCGGGTTCTTGGAGGCGCCGCGATCCATCATCGTGAACAGGTACACGGCGACGATGGCGAAGAAGCCCGTGTAGAGGTAGATGTTCCAGGAGAAGATCGACTTGAAGTTATAGGTCGTCATGGCGACGGTCAGCCGCTCGGGACGTCCGAGATCGAGCACCAGCACGGCGAGGCCGCCGGCCAACAGCGCAATCGCCAGAAGGCCAGACAGGCGCGCGAACGGCTTGTAGGCCAGCCGGTTGAACACCGATGAGATCGACGCGACGTTGAGCGCACCCGACGCGGCCACGATCAGGAACACGGCGAACACGTGCGGCGTGCCCCAGACCACGGCGTTGTTCATGCCGGTGACGATGTGGCCATGATGCTCCATGTACCAGACCGCGCCGAGACCGACAGCGATGACGATCGCGTGCAAGGCCAGCAGCCCCCAGAACAGCGGGCTGTGGTCGTCGAGCTTCTGGAACGTGATGCGCGCCATCTTGTGTGTCGCCTCGATGCGTGGTCGCCGCCCGTATCAGGGGCCGGCTCAGATGTTCTGGTAGTAGACGCCCGGATCGGTGCCGAGATCGTCGCGAATGCGCGTCGTGCGGTAGGTGGCGACACGCTTGGCGATCTCGGACGACGGATCGTTGAGATCGCCGAAGATCATCGCGTTGTGGCCGGCTTTCGCGCAGGCTTCGACGCATGCGGGCGTCTCGCCCTTGTCGACGCGATGCACGCACATCGTGCAGCTCTCGACGCAGCCCTTGCCGCGCGGCGCATGCTCCTTCTGGTCGTGCAGCGGCTCGTGCACGAACGAGCGCGCCTTGTACGGGCAGGCCATCATGCAATAGCGGCAGCCGATGCAGATGTGGCGATCGACAAGCACGATGCCGTCGGCGCGCTTGAACGACGCGCCGGTCGGGCACACGTCGACGCACGGCGGCTCGGCACAGTGCTGGCACATCATCGGCAGCGAGTAGCTCGAGCCGTTCTTGGGATCACGCACGGTGAGCTTGCGGATCCATTGCGCGTCAGTCGCCGGATGCTTCACCGGCGAGGCCCAGCCGTTCTCGGTCGAGCAGGCGGTGACGCAGTCATTGCAGCCGTCGGCGCACTTGCCCGCGTCGATGAGCAGGCCCCAGCGGTTCTTCGACGACACCGGCTGATCGGCCGGACGCGCCGATGCCGGCGTCGACTCGGCGAACGCCATCAGTGTGACGCCCGGCGCCAGCGCCAGTGTCGTGAACGCGGATGCCGACTTGAGGAAGAAGCGGCGCGCCGCGTCGACTCCGCTGCCGCCGGTAAGGTTCAGCGCCTCGCCCGCGCCAGCCTTGCTGGCGCATCCGCAGCCGCCTCCGCACGAGCCCGCCTTGGTATCGCCGCAGCTCATCGGCCAGCCTCCTTCAGGTAGCGGTCGAGCGTCTCGCGATCGGCAGCGGCGTGCGCGGCATTGGCGTGCTCGACGCCCTCGGGAATGACGCCCGCGCTCTTGCCGGCCTCGCCGGGCCGCGACGCATGACAGTCGAAGCAGTCGACGCGCACCGCGGTGTAGTCGTGGCATGTCCGGCAGAAGTGCTTCGGGTCCGCCACGGTGACCGGCTTGCCGTCCGCGCCCTTGACCGCATGGCAGTCGATGCAGCCCTTGAGGCTGAACTGCGCGGTACGGATGCCTTCATGCACGGTGTCGTCGCGCTGATGCTTCAGCACCGACATGTGGTTCTTGCGCATCCACTCGGTCGGAGCGACGCACTTGTCCCCCCGGCCCTTCGCGGGAGTCGGCGGTCCGGCGAGCGCACTGCCCGCCGGAAGCGTGAACAGCAGGGCGATGGCGACGGCAATCGCCGCCATCAGCCGCTCGATGTGAAAAGCACGCTGCATGTGTGCCCTCGCGCGCTCCGTCACTGGCCGAGGCCCATTTCGATGTAGCCCGTCGGGCAGACGTCGGCGCAGATGTGGCAGCCGACGCACATGGAGTAGTCGGTGTACACGTAGCGGCCGACCGCACGCTCCTTCTTGGCGACGCGCTTGACCGCGGTCTGCGGGCAGAAGATCACACAGTTGTCGCACTCGAAGCACATGCCGCAGCTCATGCAGCGCTTGCCTTCGTTGATGGCCTGCTGCTCGGTGAAGCCGGTGATGCGCTCCTCGAAGTTGCCGAGCACCTGATCGGCCTCGATGTGCTTCTCCTCGCGCTTGCCGCGAGCCTCGTACTTGAAGTGGCCTTTGAACAGGTCGCTGTGCGGGATGATCTGCGACGACGACAGATCCTCGTAGTTGTGGATCGCGAACTTGGCGCTCGAGGTGCCACGCGTCTGCGTGTGGTCGTAGGGCGCCGGCTCG
>CALFEM010000377.1 GCA_937950105.1 uncultured Alphaproteobacteria bacterium
GAATCGGTGTCACCCAGCACCTCGCCTCGCGCCTTCGCCTCTTCGATCTGCGCCGAAATGCGTTCCGCGTAACGTTTCATCAAGGTGCGGGCGACTTGCTTGGCGGGCGTCTGTTCGGCGCCCTGCAACTCTGCGAACATCATCCGCGGCACACCGGGATGCTCGATCACGAAGGCGACATGGGTGAAGAACATCGCTCGCAGGGCCGCTAGAGGTGACGCTGCCGTTTCCGATACCCGGTCGATCCGGTCGAGCAACCGGTCGGCGACCCACACCATCACCGCCTGCCAGATCTCGGCCTTCGATGCGAAATGGCGGAACAGTGCGCCCTGCGTGACTCTCATATGGTCTGCGATGGCAGCAGTCGTGATCTCGCTCGGGTTCCCTTGCCCGGCCAACGTCAGCACGCTCTCGATCGTCCGGCTGCGCCGCTCATCGGCAGTCAGATGTTGTGGCGACATGGAGTGCTCTCACAAAGATAGTAACAACTCACTATCTTTTGGCGACACCTATGTCAACGCCGGGAGTGTTCAGCTGCAAGTCTCGATCTGCCGCGGCGAATAGGGGGCTGCTCGCGGTGTACAGTTGATCTGCGATCGGTTGCCGGTCGGAAGGGGCCGAAACGCGTGGCTTCATGATTGGGGACGGAGATTGTAGTTTGGGGCAGGAGACGATAACTGAGCCCAACAACAGAGCCTACCTCAGATGACCAGTCTTCCTATCGCGGGCGCGAACATCGTTGTGGACCGGAAGTGGCCGGTGTTCGCCGCCTTCGTGCTCGTCTATGTCGCGGTTTCGCTTGCGGCGCGCCCCCACGGAACGGCAGAGCCGCAGCTGCTGCCGTGGTATGCCGGCACCGCGTTGAGCTTCGCACTCCTTGCAAGGCTCGGTGCGGGCATGGCACCAGCCGTGATCGTGGCTTCGCTCACCGCTGCGATCTGGCGCGCCGGCGGCTCGGCAACCGCCGCGGCCTTGGCGGTGCAAACGGTCGCGGAGGTCACGGCATGTCTCGCGGGGGCGGCGTTGCTGCGATCGCGCATCGGCGTGATGCCGAGCTTCAGCCGCGTGCGTCACGTCGTCTGGTTCTTCATCGCTGTGGCCTTGACATCGCTCCTCGTGGCGATGCCGGTGCTGTTCGAAGCCTTCCGCGAGGGCGGCAGTCTGCGTTCGAGTTCCATCGCCTTTGCGCGCCAGGGCCTCGCGACTGCGACGGCGCTGCTGATGATCGCGCCGCTGCTCATCATCGGAGCAGGATCAGGCCAGCGAACTTCGCGGGCGTCTCTGGTCACCATCGAGACGGTCCTGCAGGCAGCCGCGTTGGCGATCATGTCCTGGGAAGTGTTCGGCCGCTTCGTCAACGAGGAGATCCATTTCTTCTATCTTCTGTTCCTGCCGCTCGGCTGGATCGCGACGCGGCACGGGCAGCCGGGCGCGGTGCTCGCTCTTGCCGTCATCTATCTCGCGCCGCTGATATCCGACTGGTTCGTGCCGCACCGCGAGCAGGCCATTATCGAGCTTCAGATCCGCCTGATCGTACTGGCGAGCACCATGCTGCTGCTCGGCGCCGTCGTCAGCGACCGCCGCAAAACTCAGGAGAGCATGCTCGAACGGCAGGCCGAACTCGCCCATGTGCAGCGACTGAACGTCGGCTGGGAGATGGCGAGCGCCCTGTCGCACGAGATCAATCAGCCGCTGACGGCGGCGATGAACTACACGCAGGCGTCGCTGCGGCTCATCGCCATGCCTGAACCCGACATGGAGCGAACCAAGGCCGCCATGCGCAAGAGCCTCGAGCAGATCGAGCGCGCCGGCCAGATCGTGCATGGTCTGCGCGACTTCATGAACAAGGGCGAGCTCCGGTTGGCGCTCACGGATGTGGCCGAGCCGGTCGGCGACGCGATGCGCCTCGTCGCCGCCGAAGCCAATGCGGGCGGCATCCGCCTCGATATCAGGGATGTCGACAGCCTGCCCCCGGTGATGGCCGACAAGACCCAGCTGGTGCAGATCCTCGTCAACCTGATGCGCAACGCCATCCAGGCCCTCGTTGCCGCGCAGATGACGGGCACGGTCGCTGTCACAGGCAGCCTCATCGACGGCAAGGTGGAGGTCGCCGTTTCCGACAACGGTCCCGGTATCGACCCTGCCGTCCGCACGCGCCTCTTCGAGCCGTTCATCACGACCAAATCGAGCGGCATGGGGTTGGGCCTCTCGATCAGCCGATCGATCGCCGAGGCGCATAACGGCAGCCTTTCGGTCGACTACTCCGTGACGGGCGGGACGGTGTTTCGCATCGTTCTCCCCGCAGCTCATCGGGTGTCGTAATGCTCGACGCGACGATCTTCGTCATCGACGACAGCGCCGAGGTACGCGACAGCCTCGACGTGTTGCTCGGCTCGGCCGGCTACCGCGTGCGCACATTCGCGTCGGCACTCGCCTTTCTCGGCGAGGTTCGCGGCGGTTGGACAGGATGCATCGTCGCCGACGTGCGCATGCCCGGCATGTCCGGCATCGAGCTCGTCAAGGAGGTCGTCCTGCGTGGCCTTCGCCTGCCCGTGATCGTCATCACGGCTCACGCCGACGTACCCATGGCGGTTGCAGCGCTGAAGGCCGGCGCCGTCGACTTCATCGAGAAGCCGTTCCGCGACGAGGTGCTGCTCACCAGCCTCAAATCGGCGCTCGCGACGCCCGTTGACCACATCGGTCGCCCCGGAGGCGCCAGTGCCGAGTCGCGCCTGAGAACGCTCACCGACCGTGAGCGTGACGTGCTGCTGCTGCTCGTCGCCGGCCACCCGAACAAGGTGATCGGCGACCGTCTCGGCATCAGCACGCGAACCGTCGAGGTGCATCGCGCGCACATCATGGAGAAGACCGGAGCGACCAGCCTCGCCGATATCGTCCGTATAGCCTGCCTTTTCGGAAGTGACCGCAAAGAACAAAGCTAGGCCGCGCACCTAAGTAATCTCCACAATAGCCCGGCTCCGCGCATTCACGTATTCGCAGCCGTCGATATTCGGGCAGCGCGCAGGGCACTCCGTCTTCACATTGGCGATCGCCGCGCCTGCCAGGGTTACCGGAGGCGCTGCCATGTCCACCTACCGACGCATTCTGTCCCTGGTCGACACCTCGGGCGGCACCAGCGATGTGGTCGATCGCGCGGCTCTGCTCAGCAAGCGGTTCGGCGCAACGCTGGCCTTGTCCGCACCCGGCCTGTCACCGTGGGAACGCTTCCCAGCTGCTCAGCAAGCGGTTCGGCGCAACGCTGGCCTTGGCATCGTTGGCGGATGCGCCCGGCGACGGCGATACCTCGATCCGCTACCGCCTTTCGTCATTGAGT
>CALFEM010000378.1 GCA_937950105.1 uncultured Alphaproteobacteria bacterium
AGATGCCTAAGTGACTGGAGTTCAGACGTGTGCTCTTCCGATCTCTTGGCGGTCTCGAGGCCGACGTTACGCGCGCCCTTGCCCTTCACCGCGACGATCGGTGACTGCGGGGCAGCCGCCTTGAGACCGCCAAGCGAGGAGATGCCGGCGGCGCTGGCGCCCGGGATCGAGCCGAGGGCGAGCGTGCAGGCGAGTGCGATGGCGGTGAAGCGCGAGCTCTTGGACATGGGATCTCCTGGAGAGATGATCGGGGTTCAACTTCAGTGGGCGGGCCGCCGCAGTCGTTGCGGCAGGAAAATCCGAAACCGGGATTGGCGTTCAGTTTCGAAACGGACGCTACATCATTGGCGAGCCTGATGGTGTAACACGCGGAACAGTAACCGCAAAAAACAGGGAGCGACATGTCGGCGGCTGCCCCATGACGCTTCCCTGCTCAATACGAGAGAACGTCAGTCGATGCAGCGATAATCGTACTTGCGGCAGGCCCAGCCGTGGCCCTGCGAGCACTTGTAGTCGAGGTAGCCGCAACGATCGCCACGGTCGTCGTAGTAATCGTAGCGGCGATCCGCTCGCGCCGAGCCGGCAATGATGGCGGTCGCGGCGGCGATGCCGAGGATGCCGAGACCGATACCGACGCCGCGGCGACGAACCTCGATCACCTGGGTTTGCGGAGCTGCCGCCTTGAAGCCACCGAGCGACGAGATGCCGGCAGCGGACGCGCTGGACGGAGCTGCCAGAGCGATGGCGCAGGCGAGCCCTGCGGCCGAGATCGATTTGCTGAAGCTGATCATGTGATCACCCTTCCTGTTGCTGATGCCGGGCCTGTTGCCCGTGGCTAGATCGCGACCGCTGACCGCTGAGCGGATCTGACCGGAACCAGCGGCGACCGCGAATTCTTGCCAGAGCATGTCCGGGTCTAGCTGAATGCAGTCTGAACGCCCGGGCCTGGATACGATCCCGTTGTATTGGCAAAATTACGTTCCGCATCATGCTTTAGGGCGCGAGACCTCAGGCCGGATATACCCGCTCCGAGGGCAACCCGCGGCTGCCACCTCGCCTTTTGCGCGCAAAGTCTCCGTCGTCTGGTCGATCCGGTAACCATGAACTCGACTGGACCAAGACTTATCCCCGCAAGTCACGTCATAAGTCGATGCGGAAGCTTGCCCCTGCTCCATAGATTTCGTGCCGAAACAACCTCGGGAGACTCAAATATGTCGAAGCTTACTCTCGCCGCCGTCGCCGCTGCGGCAACCCTGGTCGCCATGCCGGTCGCCTCCGAGGCCGGTCACATGCGCGGCAAGGCCGAAGCCCGCCCCGCCTGCGCCCTGACGGCGATGCTGCATCGCGCCCGCGCGCCGCGCGTCGCCGCTGCCGTGCACGTCGCTCCGCGCGTCCACGTTCGCCGTGAGCGTCCGGAGTGGCTGAAGCGCCTGTTCCATCGCGGCCACGGCCACAAGCGCTGATCCGCGTCCGCTGGACCGAAAAAAAGCGCGCGGCAGACATCCTGCCGCGCGCTTTTTCGTTTGCGCGCACCGCCACGCCAACCCTGCGCGCGTTCTTTATTGCGCGCAGCCGCCACGCCAACCCTGCGCGCGGGGCAATCGAACTGCGGCCTCCAGGGTATGCGCGCGATCGGGTGCCGCTACGCCTCGACCAGACCGAGCGCCAGCTGCACCGGCTTGAACGAGCGCCGGTGATGCGCGGTGACCCCGAGGCGGCGGATGGCATCCTGGTGTTCGGGCGTGCCGTAGCCCTTGTGCCGCTCGAAGCCGTAGCCCGGACAGCATTCCGCCAGTTCCACCATCATCCGGTCGCGCGTCACCTTGGCAATGATCGACGCCGCCGCGATCGACAGGCACTTGGCGTCGCCCTTGACGATCGGGCGTGCCGGAAGCGCGAGGCGCGGACAGCGGTTGCCGTCGACGAGCGCCAGGCGCGGCCTGAGCTTCAGCCCCGCCACCGCCTGCGCCATCGCCCACATGGTGGCGTTGAGGATGTTGTCGCGATCGATGCGTCCCGTATCGGCGATGCCGACACCGACGGCGAGGGCCGTGGCGAAGATGCGTGTGTAGACGACCTCGCGGTCGTCGGCGTCGAGCGCCTTGGAGTCGGCGATGCCGACGGGGATCCGCTCGGGATCGAGGATGACGGCGGCAGCCACCACCGGGCCGGCCCAAGGTCCCCGCCCGGCCTCGTCGATGCCCGCGATGGGGCCACCGCCGAGCATGAGTTCGGTCGCTTCCAGTTCGAACGTCGGGGCGAATCGCGAATCGACGACCTTCATGCGCCGAGGGTGGAAACCCCGGCCGCGAATGTCAAAGCAGCGGGAGCTGTCCGCCGTGGAGAACCGGGCGGACGAATTGCCTCGTGTCGAGTTGCAGCCGCTCCTCGTCGAGCCCGAGCCGCTTGCGCGCCATGCGGAAGCGTTGCGCGATCTGCTCGGCGTACGGGCCCGAGCCTTTCTGCCTCAGCCCGAATTCGGCCCGGTAGTCCTGTCCGCCGTGCATACTCTGCATCAGGTTGATGACGCGCCTGGCGCGGCCCGGCTCGTTGGTCTCCAGCCACTCGCGAAACAGCGTCTTGATCTCCAGCGGCAGGCGCAGCAGCACGTAGCCCGCCTCGCTGGCTCCGGCCTCGCGCACCGCACCGAGCAGCGTCTCGATCTCGCTGTCGTTCAGAGCCGGAATGATGGGCGCCATCATCACCGACACGGGAACGCCCGCTGCCGCCAGTGCGCGCACCGCTTCGAGACGCTTCGGCGGCGTCGAGGCGCGCGGCTCCATGGCGCGGGCAAGCCGGCGGTCGAGCGTCGTGATGGAGATCGCCACCTTGACCAGCCGCCGTTCCGCCATGCGCGCGAGGATGTCGATGTCACGCAACACCAGCGCGTTCTTGGTGACGATGCCGACCGGATGGCGCGCCCGCTCCAGCACCTCGAGGATGGCGCGGGTGATGCGCTGCTCGCGCTCGATCGGCTGATAGGGATCGGTGTTGGCGCCGAGCGCGATGACCTTCGGCTGATAGCGCGGGTTGGCAAGCTCGCGCTCCAGCAGATCGGCGGCGTTGGTCTTGGCGTAAAGCCGCGTTTCGAAATCGAGCCCGGCGGAGTGGCCGAGGTAGCAGTGCGTCGGGCGCGCGTAGCAATAGATGCAGCCGTGCTCGCAGCCCCGGTATGGATTGATCGACTGGTCGAAGGAGATATCCGGACTGTCGTTGGTCGAAATGATGCGCCGCGCCTGCTCCACCTGCACGGTCGTCTTCAGAGCCTCGAGGTCGCCGAGGCTTTCCCAGCCATCGTCGAACGCCTCGCGCAGCTCGCTCTCGAAGCGTCCCGAGACATTCGAGACGGAGCCGCGTCCCCGGCGCCGATCCGCATGCACGCGCCCGCCGAACGGCAAGATGGCCGCGTCGACGGCCTCGACGGGATCGCCGTCGCCGACCTCCTCCGGCACCACGTCCGGTCTCTCGAACTCCCGGCTCATGCCGCCGAGCCTCCCGCACCTGCCTCTTGGATGACCGCTCAACGCGATCGTCGACGGGCCTGCCCCTCAGCGCGTCGGATCAGTTCGCGCTACCGGTGGAACCGCCAAGCAGCACCAACTTATCACCGAGTGTAGAACAAAGAAAGAACGATCTGGTCGAGACCTCGTGGCGGCAGGGCGCCGGAGCGAGCGTTGCGATTCTGTGAGTTGTCGTGCCGCGCCGCGCATGCCAATGGGAGACCCATGATCTCCGTCATTATTCCGACCCTCAACGCCGAAGAGCGGCTCGCCGCCTGCCTGACCGCGCTGGTTCCAGCCGTGGTCGAGGGGCTGATCCGCGAGGTGACGCTCGTCGACGGAGATCGGAAGAGCGTCGTGTAGGGAAAGAGTGTAGATCTCGGTGG
>CALFEM010000379.1 GCA_937950105.1 uncultured Alphaproteobacteria bacterium
CGCGGAGGGGCGCCGATCGGCTCAGACCACGGCGGCCTCGACGGTGCGGGGCTTGCCGGAGGTGGCGCCGCTGGCGTCGGTCACCAGCATGTCGAAGCGGGCCAAGCGCGCCGGCCCGCCGTCGTGTACGAACGAGACGCGGCCGGCGTTGAGGTCGGCTTGCGTGAAGCGATCGGCGCGGTTGGCGGGCGCCTCGCCCACAGCCACATGGCCGCCGGCTTCGTTGGACACGGCGTAGACGAGTTCGGCGGGCGCGTTGTCGGGGTCGATGGCAGCGACATCGAGCGGCGTCACGCGGACGCTGCCGCCGCGCGCGACGGTGATGGAGAAATCGCCGACGAGGCGCGGCGGCACGTTGCGCACCTCGGCCGCCAGTTCGCCGCCGGTTTCGAGTGCGAGGCGGCCGTACTGCACGTTGCCGGTGACCGCGCCGGTCGCGCGGATGGAGATCAGATTGCGCACCGTGATGTCGCCCTGCACGGTGCCGCCGATGTCGGCGCTGGCTGCGCGCACCGTGCCGTAGAGCTGGCCGCCCGGCTGCACGACGATCTCGTCGGCGATGACGTCGCCCTGCAGGTAGCCGAAGATCTCGAGCCGGCGGCACTTGCGAATGGTCGCCGTCACCGTCGTATCGGCGTCGATCAGCATGTAACCCTGATTTGCAGTCACGTTTGGACTCCGGTGAGCGGCTGCGTCTGACCTTATGGCGCGCGGGCGGGGGCAAAGGAAGCCGATGGTGGCGCGCGTCCGTGGCGCTTTGCCGACAGGATTAAGATCGTCACGTGAGACAGTCCATGAGCAGCAACCGGACGGGCGCGTCGGGCTGACCAAAATCAGGCGACGGTGAGCACGATCTTGCCGATGTGCTCGCCGGCTTCGATGCGCTCGTGGGCGCGGGCGGCCTCGGCCAGCGGGAAGGTCGAATCCATGACGACGCGCACGCGCTTGTCCGCGAGCATGGGCGAGACCTTCTCGCCAATAGCCGCGGCGATTGCGCCCTTCACGCTCGCCGGGCGGATGCGCAGCGTCGAGCCGGTCAGCGTCAGGCGCTTCAGCATCACGCGCATCATGTCGACCTCGACCTTCGAGCCCTTCTGGTAGGCGATGTTGACGAGGCGGCCGTCGTCGGCGAGCGAGCGGATGTTGCGGTCGACGTAATCGCCGCCGACCATGTCGAGGATGACGTCGACGCCGCGCTTGCCCGTCGCCTCCTTGACCACTTCGACGAAATCCTCGCTGCGGTAGTCGACGGCGCGGTCGGCGCCGAGCTCGAGGCACGCCTTGCACTTCTCTGCCGAGCCTGCGGTCGCGATCACCCTGGCGCCGAACGCCTTGGCGAGCTGGATGGCGGTGACGCCGATGCCCGAGGTGCCGCCGTGGATCAAGAACCATTCGCCGGACTTGAGCCCGCCGCGCTCGAACACGTTGTGCCAGACGGTGAAGAAGGTTTCCGGCACGCCGGCCGCCTCGATCATGGAGAGACCGGCGGGCACGGGAAGCGTCGCCACCTCGTCGGCGAGGCAGTACTCCGCATAACCGCCGCCGTTGACGAGCGCCATCACTGCGTCCCCGACCTTGAATTGCGTGGCGCCTTCACCGAGTGCCGCGACCCGACCCGCAACCTCGAGACCGGGGATCTCGGAATGGCCCTTGGGCGCCGGATAGAGACCCTTGCGCTGCAACACGTCGGGGCGGTTGACGCCTGCGGCCTCGACCTTGATCAGCACCTCGCCGGGGCGCGGCGCGGGCGTCGGCCGCTGGCGCGCGACGAGCTTTTCCGGGCCGCCGTTGCCGTCGATCTCGATTGCCGTCATGCTGGCGGGCACGGTCGTCATGGGCGTGGTCCTTTTCGGCGAGGCGAATGAAAGCGAGGTTCGCTCGCTCATGCCCGCTCGGGGCGCGCCTGACAAGCGGCTCGTTGTGGCGCCTGTCGCAGTCGGCATCGGAGTGGGAGAGGTTGATGGATTGGGACGAGGCGCGGGCCAAGAGCCCGTCGCGGCAGATCACCGTCGGTGAGGACCTGTCGGGTCTGTCGATCGAAGAACTGAAGCGCCGCATCGAGACGCTGAAAGATGAGATCGTCCGCGTCGAGGCCGAACTCGAGCGCAAGGTTCGCCACGAGGCGGCGGCGAGCGCGCTGTTCAAGAGCAAATAGACCGTTCCCGGCCGTGCCGGGTTGGAGCACCGTTAACCGGACGCTAACCAAACGACGTTTATGCTCGCGTCATCCAGTTCTCTGGACCTGAGTGGGTCATGATGGCTTCGCTCTGTTTGACGACTCCCTGTTCCACTTCGAGCCGCCCCGCATGAGGGCGGCTCTTTTTTTGGGGGTGCGCCGTGGCGTCTCGCGGCATCCGGGGGCGGCTCGGAGCTTGCATTGTCCAGAGGACGAGATGCAGTGGTCACGCGACTGCCTCGTTTCGACCGAGTTGTTAACTATGGTGTCGTAGTGTCGACCGGTGTACAGGGTAAGCAACGCGTTCAGAGTTGTGTCACGGCGTAACATGAGCAACGAAATCTCCCGTATCGAGCCCCGCGCCGCGCAAGGCGTCACCATCTCGTTCGGCGAACGCTTCCAGGCGTCCGAGCAGTTCGATCTGGTGTTCAAGGAGGGCATGTCGCTGGTCGAGCAGACCGCGGCGTATCTCGACGGTCCGGGCCGTCGCGAGGCGAAGGCTCTCAAATCTCCCGCCAGCGTCCTCTATGCAACCGAGAGCATGCGTCTGACCACGCGGCTGCTCGATCTGGCGTCGTGGCTGCTGATCCGCCGCGCGCTGAAAGAGGGCGAGATCACCGCCGAGGAAGCGCGCCGCAAGCGCCAGCGCATCAAGCTGCAGGCGCTCGGCCGGCCGTCCCACATCAAGGGTTTCGCCGAGCTGCCCGAGGGCCTGCGCGACCTGATCGAGGCGAGCTTCAAGCTGCACGACCGCATCGCGCAACTCGACCGCGCCATGCAGGAGCCGGCCAATCAAGCCGCTGCGGCTGAAGCTAATACCGCGCCCGCCGCCAATCCGGTCGCCGACCAGATGAGCCGCCTCGCCGCGGCCTTCGGCGGCAAGGCGATGTGACGTCCCGGGTTGTGCCGGTCCCTCCGCAGAACGCAGAAAAGCCCGGTGCCGTTCGGCCCGGGCTTTTGCTTGTCGGTCGGTGCCGGTGAGACCGGCGAGGGGCGGGCGGCCGGATCGCGAC
>CALFEM010000380.1 GCA_937950105.1 uncultured Alphaproteobacteria bacterium
CGCATCTTGAAAGAAGGAGGGGTCGACGATTGAACCGGTCCACGGGGTGTCGAGCGCAATGTCGTCGCCATAGCCCTGCGACTGTAGCGAGCCGGGCAGGTCGAGCGCGCCGACCGCCGCGGGTAAGCTGCCTTCGTACCAGCGCGCGCGCTGGCCGCGGTCTTCTGGGTCAAGCGCAAGCGTCCACGCGCCGGGTAAATCCATCTTCATATCGTTGCTCCTGATCGGTTTTTCTGGTAAGGGTCTGGTCAATGGAACAGAGTTGCGCCGGGCATGCGCGATCCACACGAGCGCGTGTCGGCGCAAACCCTATCATCGCGCCAGATGGTCCGGGTTGACCATAGAGAGGTCTGCTCAATACCTGTACGATTCTGCTGAACACGCGCCCGCGCGGCGCTGGTTTTCGTTGCCACGCGCGAAGCGGTCAACCGGCTCAATGCCCGCCTGCTCGAGCGCGGGTTTTCCTCGGTGGCGCTTTCGGGCGAGCTGACCCAAAGCGAGCGGACGCACGCTCTGCAGGCGCTGCGCGACGGGCGTGCGCGCGTGCTGGTGGCGACCGATGTGGCCGCGCGCGGCCTCGACCTGCCGGATCTGGAACTGGTGATCCATGCCGATCTGCCCAACGACGGCGAGACGCTGCTGCATCGCTCGGGGCGCACGGGGCGCGCCGGTCGCAAGGGCCTGTGCGTGCTGATCGTGCCCTACAACCGCCGGCGCAAGGCCGACGCGATCATCGCGTCGGCGCGGCTCAAGGTGAGCTGGCGACCGGCGCCGGGGCCGGACGAGATCCGCGCCCGCGATCAGGAGAGGTTCCTCGCCGACGCCGGGTTCACGACGCCCGCGACCGAGGACGAGGCGCGGCTGGTGGGCAGCCTGCAGGCCGCCCATTCGGCCGACGCGATCGCGCTGGCGCTGGTGCGCATGCATAGCGCGCAGCAGCCGGCTCCCGAGGAACTCGCCGTCGACAGCGGGCCGCCACCACGGCGCGAATGGCAGCCCCGCGAGAACCGCGAGCGCGGGGAGTACCCGCGCAAGGACTGGAAACGCGACGACGCACGCTTCAGGCCGCGCAGCGCCGACGCCGGCACGAGTGCGCCTGCGGAGGGCGGGCCCGCCGCTCCGGTGCGCGACGATCCGCGGCCGCCGAGGCCACGGCGCGTCGACACACGCCCGATGACGTGGTTCCGCCTCAACATCGGCCGCGATCGCAACGCCGATGCGCGCTGGCTGCTGCCGTTGATCTGTCGTGCCGGCGGCGTCACCAAGACCGAGATCGGCGCCATCAGGATCGAGGACCGCGAGACCCGGTTCCAGATCGTCAGCGAGTTTGCCGACCAGTTCGACCTCGCGGCGCGGACCGCGAAGAAGAAGGAAGGCCATATCGTCCGCCTCAACGGCGATGGCAACGACGGCGCGCCGGCTGCGGTCGCCGCGACCGAGAACCTGCCGATGCGGCCGGCGCGCGCCGATACCGAAAGCTCCGGACCGACGCCGAAGAAAAAGAAGGACAAGCCGCGCTGGCGCGACAGCGGCAAGCGCGAAGCCGGCGGGTGGACCTCGCGCGGCCGCGATGGCAAGAAGCCCGGCGGCAACGCTGGCAGCGGCGGGCACGCCCCCGTACGTCACCCCGGAGCCGGGGCGGGCAAGCCGGCGTCAGCGCCGTCGAAGAACAAGTTTGCAAAGAAGAAGAACCGCTCCGCCATTCCGGCGGGCGGCCACTGAGGAACCCTGGCAGCAGGCTGCGGAAGGCCACATGCCGCACAAGTGGTGGGCCATCCGCAAGTGATCGACTGTCGAGAAACATCAACGAGGTAAGATGAAAAGCTTTACGAAGACGCTTGCGGAACGCCAGGCGGATGCCGCCGCTGCCAAAAAGGCGATGCTGGACAAGATGCGCTCGAAGCCCGGCCCCGACGATCCGGCCGTCATCGCGCGCCGCGCCGAGCGCAAGGCCATCGCCGAAGCCCGCGAGGCGCGCCAGATCGCCAAGGCCGCCGCCGCCGAGCAGGCGCGCATCGAGCAGCTTGCGCGAGAGGCCGAGGAAGCAGCCGCGCGCGAGCTTGCGGCACAAAAGGCCGAACAGGAGCGGATCGAGCAGGAAGCCGCACTCGAAGCGCAGAGGCAGCGCGCCCGCGACGAGCGCTACGCCGCGCGCAAGGCCGCCAAGAAGCGCTGATCGTCGGGCCGAGCTGCGAGGCTGAGGGCGTTCGGGCCTAAGCGCGTAATTTGAGCCGCATTCGGCACCGGGCGAACGCACTGTGCGTGAATAGTGTTCAATCTCGGGGTGTGACGCTTTCGTCATTGTACAGCCTGCGGCCATCCGCAATCTGGCGGTCCTCGGCTGGGAGGCGATCAATGATGAAGGCACAGGCGCTGCGGTTGCACGGGATCGGTGTTGCGGTGCTCACGGCGATTGCGGTGGCGGCGTGCGCGACCATCTCCAACCCGTTGAGCGAAGCCGAGCTGCAGTCGATCCGCATCAGCGGCGTCGATGTTCGCTATGCGCCCGAGGCCGAGGTCTACTGGCCCGAAGCCGAGCAGAACTACGTCGCCGGTGTACAGGCGCAGTCGACGCGGCCGGTCAAGGCCGAAGCCCGCGTCGCGGCAGCCGACATCACCAGCGGGGGCGGCGAGAACTCGAACAGCGAGTACACGCAGATCGCGGAGACGCCCGAGGCGCGCCAGCACTTGCGCGAACGGGTGGCGGCAATGGTCAAGGCCCAGGCCGAGAAGACGCTGCTGCCGCACTTCACGGGCACCCGCGATACGCGCCTCGAGGTGACGGTGCATGGGTTCAACATCCCGCCGGCGGTGCAGCGCGTGGTTCTCGGCGGCCAGCCGATGCTCGCTGCCGTCACCGTTCTCAAGGATAGCGCGACGGGCAAGGAGCTGGCCAGGCTGGACCGGCTCGCCGCCGGATACGCCGGAAACGGACTGCTCGGGGTTGCGCTGGATCAGGCGGGGGACGATCTCCACGTTCGCGTGCTCGAAGCCTGGGGCGATCAGCTCCGTCAATGGCTCTTGAAACGGTAGCCCCAATTTTCTAGACAACCCGCACGCGACGCTGCCCCGGCCGGGGACCGGCGGCGGCGCTGTCACGTGCAACAACCGATTCTGGCAAGGACTGAGTGTCAAATGGCGAAGGCAAAATTCGAGCGGACGAAGCCGCACTGCAACATCGGCACGAT
>CALFEM010000381.1 GCA_937950105.1 uncultured Alphaproteobacteria bacterium
AGCGCGCTTTCCCGATCTGATCCGCGACGACAGCCCGAGCCGGCGCGTTGGCGCGGCACCGGTCGAGACGTTCGGCAAGGTGCGCCATCGCCTGCCGATGCTGTCGCTCGGCAATGCCTTCAGCGATGAAGACGTGAGCGAGTTCGTCGCCCGCGTGCGCCGCTTCCTCAATCTCGGCGCCGGCGCGGACCTCGTCATCACCGCGGAGCCGAAGATCGACGGGCTGTCGATCTCGCTGCGCTACGAGCGCGGCCAACTGGTCGAGGCGGCGACGCGCGGGGACGGTGCCGAAGGCGAGAATGTTACCGCGAACGTCAGGACGATCCGCGCCATCCCGCACGCGCTCAAGGGGCGTGATGTGCCGGATACCATCGACGTGCGCGGCGAGATCTACCTGAGCCACGCCGACTTCGCCGCGCTCAATGCCGCACAGGAGAAGGCCGGCGGCAAGGTGTTCGCCAATCCGAGGAATGCGGCAGCAGGTTCCTTGCGTCAGCTCGACGCCAGCATCACGGCATCGCGCCCGCTCGGGTTCTTCGCCTACACGTGGGGCGAGGCGTCGAGCCTGCCGGCGGACACCCAATCGGGCGTGATCGCCGCGTTCGCGCGCTGGGGCCTGCCGGTCAATCCGCTGATGCAGGTGTGCGAGAGCGAGGCCGAACTGCTCGCCTACTATCGCAACATGGGCAGCAAGCGCGCAACGCTTGGCTACGACATCGACGGTATCGTCTACAAGGTCGACCGCCTCGATCTGCAGGAGCGGCTCGGTTTCGTTTCCAGGGCGCCGCGCTGGGCCATCGCCCACAAGTTTCCGGCCGAGCAGGCGACGACGGTGCTCGAAGCGATCGACATCCAGGTCGGGCGCACGGGCTCGCTCACACCTGTCGCCAAGCTGAAGCCGGTGACGGTCGGTGGTGTCGTCGTCTCCAACGCGACGCTGCACAACGAGGACGAGATCGCGAGGAAGGACATCCGCGTCGGCGACACGGTGGTCGTGCAGCGCGCAGGCGACGTGATCCCGCAGGTGGTGCGTATCGTCGACGACGGCAAACATGGGCACCGCGCGCGCTACGTGTTCCCGACGCACTGCCCGGTGTGTGGCAGCGTGGCGGTGCGTGGCGATGTCGACGACAAGGCAGACAAGGCGGGTGACGCTGGCGATGCGGAGATTGTCGAGGAGAAGGGCGCCGATGCCTACGCCGTGCGCCGCTGCACCGGCGGTCTCGTCTGCCCGGCGCAGGCCAAGGAGCGGCTGAAGCACTTCGTCTCGCGCAACGCCTTCGACATCGAGGGGCTCGGTGGCGAGAAGATCGAGCTGTTCTTTTCCGAAGGGTTGATCCGCCGCCCCGCCGACATCTTCACGCTTCAGGCGCGCAACGCCGCGCTGCCCGAAGCCGAGCGTCTGGAGAAGCGCAAGGGCTTCGGCGCCAAGTCCGTCGACAACCTGTTCCGCTCCATCGCAGCGCGCCGCACGATCGGCCTCGACCGCTTCATTTTCGCGCTCGGCATCCGCCACGTCGGCGAGACGACGGCGCGCGATCTCGCCCGCGCGTGGGTCAGCTTCGAGGCGTTGCGCGCGGCCCTCGCGGGGGCGGCCGAAGCGCGTCCCGGTCCCGACTATCGCCGCATGATCTCGATTCCCGGTGTAGGGCCAAAGACGGCCGAGCAGATCATGCGCCATGTCGCGACATCGCAGCCTGGTGGCGGCCTGTTCGATACAGCGCCCGCGTCGTTCGAAGCGCTGGTGAAGGGCATCAAGGGTGTGCGCGCCAGCACGGCGGAGGCGCTGTCGCGCGCCTTCTACGACGTGTCGCAACTTAAGGAGACGGCGGCGCGGGCGGCGCAGCAGATGCCGGGCGAAGCCTATCGCGAGTTCGCGAGCCTCAACGGCATCGGCGAGGTGGCGACGGATTCGCTGCTCGACTTCTTCGCCGAGCCGCACAACGTCGAGGCCGTGGATGCGCTGCTCGCGCACGTCACGCCGCAGCCGCTCGAGGCGCAGGCGACGGCGTCACCCGTCACCGGCAAGACGGTGGTGTTCACCGGCTCGCTCGAAAAGCTGACGCGCAACGAGGCCAAGGCGCAGGCGGAACGGCTCGGCGCCAAGGTGGCGGGCTCGGTATCGAAGAAGACCGACTACGTGATCGCCGGCGCGGACGCGGGCTCCAAGCTCGACAAGGCGCGCGAACTCGGCGTCACGGTGCTGACCGAGGACGAGTGGATCGCGCTGATCGGGTGACGTGCCCCATCCACCAACGTCATGCCGGCGCAGGCCGGTACCCACGCCAGCGCCAAGGTTGACCCGATCGATATGGGGAAACGCGCGCGCCGCAAGCCGCAGCGATGTACCGCTGGCGTTCGACTTGCCGACATGAACGTGGATCCCGACCTGCGTCGGGATGACGTGGTGTACAGGGCGCCTTGCGACGCCGTTCAGCTGTTGTCGCCATCGAAGATGCCGCCGAGGCCGCCGAGCATGCTGCCTTCGCCGGTGCCGCCCATCGGGCCGGCATTGGCCAGCACGCGGCCGGCGAGGCGCGCGAAGGGCAGCGACTGCAGCCAGACCTTGCCGGGGCCGTGCAGCTCGGCGAAGAACACGCCCTCGCCACCGAAGATCATCGACTTGATGTTACCCGCCCGCACGATCTCGAACTGCACGCTCGGCATCATGGCGGCGATGCAGCCGGTATCGACGTGCAGCGTCTCGCCCGCGGCCAGTTCCTTTTCCACCAGCGTGCCGCCGCAATGGATGAAGGCGTAGCCGTTACCCTCGAGCTTCTGCATGATGAAGCCTTCGCCGCCGAACAGGCCGGTCATGATCTTCTGCTGGAAGTGGATGCCGACCGAGACGCCCTTGGCGGCACACAGGAAGGCGTCCTTCTGGCAGATCAGCGTGCCGCCCATGTCGGCGAGATGGAACGGCAGGATGGTGCCCGGATAGGGAGAGGCGAAGGCGACGCGCGCCTTGCCCTGGCCCTGATGCGTGAACACGGTCATGAACAGCGACTCGCCCGTCAGCAGCCGCTTGCCCGCTCCCATGATGGAGCCGAACAGCCCCTTCGGCTTGGCGCTGCCGTCACCGAAGATCGTATCCATGTGGATCATCGGCGACTTGAACATCATGCCACCGGCTTCGGCGATGGCGCTCTCGCCCGGATCCAGCTCGATCTCCACGAACTGCATCTCGT
>CALFEM010000382.1 GCA_937950105.1 uncultured Alphaproteobacteria bacterium
CTTCGCGGTGTAGAACCAGGCGAGAGCGAAGGCGCCGGAGGCGGCGATCAGCGCGGTGGAGAACGAGGCGAATTTCACCGACAGGCCGAGTGCGAGGCACAACACGGCATCCGCGCCGATGACCACGGCGAGCATGATCCAGGCGGCGGGCGAGATCAGCGAGGTCGGCACGCAGGCACTCCACGAGACGGGCACAGGTGGCGGCGAGCCTAGCAAAGCGGTTTGAAGGCACGGTTAAGGCGCCGGAACCGGGCGGATCAGCCCGCCGGCGCGCGTGTGCGGCCGGCAGTTAGCCGAAGTTCCTAGGCGGCGGAGCTTGCGCCGGGGCGCTACCGGGTGCTGATTAGGGGCAATCAAAAAGCCGGGATTTCATCTCGTCAGGGAGGACACGACCCCATGACCGCCAGTCGCTACGCGGACGTCTACGCCAGTTGGAAGAACGATCCGGAGGGCTTCTGGGCCTCCGCCGCCAGGGACGTGAGCTGGTACAAGCTGTGGGACAAGGTGCTGGACCCATACGCCGGCCAATACGGCCGCTGGTTCGTCGGCGCCGAGTGCAACACCGCCTACAACTGTCTCGACCGGCACGTCGAAGCGGGCAAGGGCGCCAGCAAGGCGCTGATCTACGACAGCCCTGTGACCGGCACCAAGAAGTCCTACACCTATGCCGAGCTGACCGACGAGGTGGCGACGCTCGCCGCCGTGCTGCTCGATCTTGGCGTCAAGAAGGGTGATCGCGTCATCGTCTACATGCCGATGATCGCCGAAGCCGTGATGGCCATGCTCGCCTGCGCCCGCATCGGCGCCATCCACTCGGTGGTGTTCGGCGGCTTCGCCTCGAACGAGCTCGCCACCCGCATCGACGACGCCAAGCCGGTCGCCATCCTGTCGGCCTCGTGCGGCATCGAGACGGCGCGCGTCATCCCCTACAAGCCGCTGCTCGACAAGGCGATCGAACTCTCCAGCCACAAGCCGAGCGCGTGCCTTGTCCTGCAGCGCCCGCAGGCCGAAGCGACGCTCGTCAACGGCCGCGATCACGACTGGGGCGCCAGCGTCGCCGCCGCCAAGGCCGCGGGCCGCAAGGCCGGCTGCGCCGTCGTTTCGGCCACCGACCCGCTCTACATCCTCTACACCTCCGGCACCACCGGCCAGCCCAAGGGCGTCGTGCGCGACAACGGCGGTCACATGGTGGCGCTGAAGTGGACCATGTCGAACTTCTACGACATCAAGCCGGGTGAGGTTTTCTGGGCCGCCTCGGACGTCGGCTGGGTGGTCGGCCACTCCTACATCTGCTACGCGCCGCTGCTGCACGGGGCGACGACGCTGGTCTACGAGGGCAAGCCGGTCGGCACGCCGGACGCGGGCGCTTTCTGGCGCGTCATTTCCGAGCACGGCATCGTTGCGCTGTTCACGGCGCCGACGGCCTTCCGCGCCATCAAGAAGGAAGACCCGCAGGGCGAACTGATCGGCAAGTACGATCTGTCGAAGCTCCGGACGCTGTTCCTCGCCGGTGAACGCGCCGACCCCGAGACCATCAAGTGGGCCGAAGCCAAGCTCAAGGTGCCGGTCATCGACCACTGGTGGCAGACGGAGACCGGCTGGGCCATCGCCGGCAACCCGGTCGGCCTTGGCATCATGCCGGTCAAGTACGGCTCGCCGACGGTGCCGATGCCGGGCTTCGACCTGCAGGTGCTGGACGAGAAGCATCAGCCGGTCGGGCCGAACCAGAGCGGCACGCTGGCCATCAAGCTGCCGCTGCCGCCGGGCTGCCTGCCAACGCTGTGGGGCAACGACGAGCGCTTCCGCAAGAGCTACCTCGCCGACTTTCCGGGCTACTACACCACCTCCGACGCCGGCTATCGTGACGAGGACGGCTACGTCTACGTCATGGCGCGCACCGACGACGTCATCAACGTCGCCGGCCATCGCCTCTCGACCGGCCAGATGGAAGAGGTCGTCGCCCAGCACAAGGACGTTGCCGAGTGCGCGGTGATCGGCGTCGCCGACGCCATGAAGGGCCAGTCGCCGGCCGGCTTCGTCGTGCTCAACGCCGGCGTGACGCGCGATCCCAAGGAGATCGAGGCCGAGGTGGTGAAACTCGTGCGCGACGTCATCGGCCCGGTTGCCGCCTTCAAGAACGTGATGGTGGTGAAGCGCCTGCCGAAGACGCGCTCGGGCAAGATCCTGCGCGGCACCATGCGCCAGATGGCCGATGGCGAGACGTACAAGATGCCGGCGACCATCGACGACCCGGCCATCCTCGACGAGATCGGCGACATCCTCAAAGGCCGAGGCATGGCCGAGACCGGCGGCAAAAGCGCCGGCTGAGTACATCCGAGCGCTCGCCGCCGTAGGCAAAATGAGAACGCCCGGAGCCAGCCGCTCCGGGCGTTTCGCGTCTATGGGAGCCCGATGGTCCGCGCGATTACGCGATGAAAAAGGCGGCTGCCCGGGAGCAGCCGCCTTTCGTGTGAACCGGAGCCGGGCGAAGTCGTTTCAGCGATCCTCGTCGTCCTCGCCCTTGTCCTTGCCGCCCGACATCTCCTTGAGGCGGGCGAATACGCGCGCCTGCTCCTCGGCCTCGGTCTCGATGTGCTCGTCGGGGGCACGCTGCTCCAGAATTTCGTGCGTCGCGCGGGGCTCGCCCGTCGTCTCCTCTGCCGGCAGCAGCGTGCCGCCGCGGTCGACGTCGCCGGCCGTCTTGTCGACGCGCTTCGCCGCCTTCTTGACCTCGTTGTCGAGGTCGATCTGCGAGCAGATGCCGAGTGTCACCGGATCGATCGGCGTCAGGTTCGGCGAATTCCAGTGCGAGCGGTCACGGATTTGCGCGATCGTCTGCTTGGTGGTGCCGACGAGGCGCATGATGGCGCTGTCCTTGAGCTCCGGGTGGTTGCGCAGCAGCCAGAGCACGGCGTTGGGGCGCTCATGCCGACGCGACACCGGCGTGTAGCGCGGGCGCTTCATCTGCGGCAGCGTGACCTTCGGCTCGGCGA
>CALFEM010000383.1 GCA_937950105.1 uncultured Alphaproteobacteria bacterium
GTCGATCGGTTCGATGGTGCCGCCGCCACGGGGATGAGCGCGGAAGATGCCGAGCAGGCGGCGCTGGTCACGCGGCAGCTTGCGGATCGCCTGCGCCTCGAAACGAAAGCCGTCGACATCCGCCTCGTCGAGCGCGGTGATGCGGGCCATGACGCGATCGCCGATGCCGATGGCGGCCAGCTCCTCGGTGTGGGGATCGCGGCTCGCCAGCAGCAACACCGAGGGGCGCTCGCCCTCTGCGTCGTCCCACACTTCCGGCTTGGCGACCAGGTCGCCATCGGCATCGCGGCCCCTCACCTCGAGCACGGCGACGGCCGGAACGTGGCCGACCTTGCGGATCGCCTTCCTGTTGTCGGTGAGCAGGCCCTCGCCGGCCATTTCGGCGAGCAGGCGCTTCAGGCCGATCTTGTCGCTGCCCTTGATGGAGAAGGCGCGGGCGATCTCGCGCTTGCCCACCTTGGTCTGCGAGCGCTCGATGAATTCGAGGATCTGCTCACGCGACGGCAGCCCGTCGTCGGCGGGGTGGGCGGATCGGGCGGATTTGGCGGGGCGGCGCTGGGCCGGTTTCGGAGGGCGGGTCATTGGGTCCGTTGCGGCCGAAGGAGCCACACGATAGCTGCCCGGTGCGGGCGTTGTCGAGCACGGCGGTTTTTGGTGGCGCCGCCGGTTCACGTTCGCGCTGGCAGGAGCGCGAACGATCGGGGCGCGCGCTGTCGCCATTGGCGCCGCCGATTCACGTTCGCGCTGGCAGGAGCGCGAACGATCGGGGCGCGCGCTGTCGTCTTTGGCACGCCGATTGACGTTCGCGCTGGCAGGAGCGCGAACGATCGGGGCGCGCGCTGTCGTCTTTGGCGCCGCCGATTCACGTTCGCGCTGGCAGGAGCGCGAACGATCGGGGCGCGCGCTCCGATCGCCCGAGCCCTTGCGAGGGCGTCAATCGGCAGCGCTACACAGCGCGCGCTCTGTTTGGCGCCGCCGATTCACGTTCGCGCTGACAGGAGCGCGAACGATCGGGGCGCGTTCAGCGCCGCAACAGCTCCAGCGACATGCGGATCAGGTCGGCGGTGCGCTCGAGGCCGAGCTTGCTCTTCATGATGCTGCAGGTATTGGCGACCGTCTTGTAGGAAACCCGGAGTGCCGCAGCGATGTCCGACATGCTGCGGCCGTCGCCGAGCAGGCGCAGGATTTCGATCTCGCGCGTGGTGAGCTGCTGCAGCGGATCACCACCGCGCGCGATGACGCCGCTGGCGAGCTGGTTGGCGAGTTCCCGCTCGACATAGGTACCGCCGTCGGCGACGCGCCGGACGGCGGCGACGAGTTCGTCGGCGGCGGCGCTCTTGCTGACATATCCCTTGGCACCGAGCCGCATCGCCCGCGCCGCATAGAGCGGTTCGCCGTGCATGCTGAAGACGATGATGCGCTGGCGGGCGGCGTCCTTGAGCAGGCGGCTCAGCAGCTCGAATCCGCCGAGACCTTCGAGATTGAGATCGAGGATGACGATGTCGTAGCGCTCCCGACCGACCAGATCGAGGGCCTGCTGGCCGCTCGCCGCTTCGTCGACATCGATGCCACCGGCATCGAACAGCAGCCGCCGCACGCCTTCGCGCACCACCGCGTGATCGTCCACCAGCAGTATGCGCAATCGCTTCATGTGCTGGTCTCCTCTCTCGATACTTCCAGCGGATCACTCTGCAGGGCCGGCAGTTGCAGGCATGCGGTCACCGTGACGCCGCGCCCATCCTGGCGTTCCTCGAGCGTCAGCTGGCCGCCGCACTGCGCGATCCGCTCGCGCATGCCCGGTATGCCGTAACCGCCCGTCGAGGGAGCGCCGAAGCCGCGCCCATCGTCGGTGATGCTGAGCTCGACAGTGCCGTCACGCTCCGCCAGGGCCACCTCGACTCGGGCCGGCTGACCGTGACGGACGGCATTGCTGAGCGACTCCTGCACCACGCGATAGAGCGCGCTGTCGAGACGTTCGCCGAGCGGGGGCACGTCGACGCTGGTCACGAACGCGATCTCGGGGTGGCGCTCGCGCCATGACGCGACGAGATTGTCGATGGCGTGCGCGAGCCCCATGTCGAGCAGGGCCGCCGGGCGCAGCCTCGCGAGAATGCCGCGGACGTGGCGCTGCATGTGGCCGATCGCGTCGCGGATGCTGGTGACGCGCGCCGGTATCGCCTCGGCCCGGCCGTCGCGCGCGAGGCGATCGATGGCGCTGGCCTCGACATCGACGGCGAAAAGGAAGGGGCCGATTTCGTCGTGGAGATCGCGCGCGATGTCGGCCCGCTCTTCTTCCTGCACGCTCAGCAGTTGCTCGGTCAGGCGGCGGTTCGTCACCTCGCTTTTGGACAGGCGGTCGACCATCTGGTTGAACGCGTGGTAGACGCGCAGCATTTCGACCGGCCCCTGCTCGGCAACGTGGGCTCCGAACGGAGCGGCACCGACGCCTGTGAAAGCCTGAACCAGCCTGTCGAGAGGCTTCAGTGCATGCTCCAGCAGGGCCGCGACCGCCGCGAGAATGAAGCTCGTCAGGATCGTGACGATGGTGAGGGTGGTCAGCGCGTCGGACCACGCTTCGCCCACCTCGTTGAGCGGGCTCGCCTCGAGGCGGAGTGTGCCAATGCGCTGCAGGGCCGCCGGCAACGGGACCTCGGCGACATCGGCCGGCCCGCTGACCAGCCGTCTGAACCATTCCGGTGCCGGTTGCTCGGGAGGCGCCAGCCGCGATGAGAGAATGACGGTGCCGTGACCATCGCGCACCTCGGCCCTGAGATGGCGATCGCCGTCGAAATCGGCGACCAGCAGCGACAGGCGCCGGCGCGGATCGTCGAACTGCTCGAAATCGTCGACGGTGTTGGCGACGATGCGCGATCCGACGGCCAGCGCCGCGCGCATTTCGGTCTCGACCTTGCGCGTGGCATGCGAGGTGATGAGCGCGCCGCCGAGCACGAAGGTGGCAAGCACGCCGGCAAGGATCGATAGCAGGAGTTTGAGCCGCAGCGACATGCGAACGCTATAGCAAAGCGTTACAATATTACATAGATGAATCTGAGCCGGTCTCTGACGTCTCAGGCGGTCGCTATGGGCGAAGCTAGTCGGCGGCGACGCCGATGTCGGCGGCAGACGGCGAGACGGTGCGAACCGCGTCGCGATCGTGACTCGAGAGCGCCGATCCGGTCGTTGTCGCGACCAGCCAGGCGGCGACGGCGGTGAAGGCGGCGTCTCCGTCTGCTTCGCTGTGCGCGTCGTAAATGGCGAGCTGGCGATCGGCGGAGCTGCCCCGGTCGACGATGCGGCGGCAGTCGAGCACCTCGTCGAGGCAGCCGAGCGCTTCGGCATCAGCGGCCATGAGCTCGATCACCTCGTCGAGACTTTCCGTGACCGTCTTCCGGCCGGTCGACGACACGAAGCACGCCGCGGTTCCGTGGCGTTTGGCGAGCCACTGGTTCTCGATCGCAATGGCGCGCTCGATAGCGCCGATCCCGGCGAGATGATTCGGGTTGAAATACAGGTGGCGCGCCATGGTTCGGTAGAGCGCGGCCAGCGCAATCGTATCCTGCAGTCGGGTGCAGGAGTCGAGCGCTCTGAGTTCGAGCGTCGGATAGCGCAGTGACGGGCGGATCGCCCACCACAGATGCGACGAATCCGGGATCGCGCCCGCCGCCGAGAGTTGCGTGACGTAGTCATCGAACTCCGCTTTGGTTCGCAGCAGTTCCGGCATGCCCGTGCGCGGCAGCTCGTCGTAGGCGGCGAGCCGGTAGCCCTTGAGGCCGGTACGGTGGCGCTGCCAGAAGGGCGACGACGTCGACAGGGCGAGCAGCAGCGGGAGGTACGGCAGCATGCGCGTCATGACATCGTAGCGGCGATCCGGATCAGGCAACTCGACGTGGACGTGCGTGCCGCACAGCATGTTGCGCCGGCCGATCATCTGCAGGCTATCCATGACCGCCTCGTAGCGCCAACCGGGGCTCAGGGTCTCCTCGTTCCAGAGCGCCGTCGGATGCGTGCCCGCCGCCATGATGGCGATGCCGCGCTCACCGGCGATGCGCGCGAGTTCGAGGCGAAGATCGATCAGTTCGTCGCGCGCTGCCGCGATGCTCGCGTGCGGACGCGTGATGACCTCGACCTGCGATTGCAGGAACTCACGCTTCACGGCGCCCTTGGTCGCCGCGTCGGCGTCCTTGAACATCGCGTCGGCGGTGACGCCCGCCGTTGCGAAGCTTTCGGCGTCGACGAGGAAGTATTCTTCCTCGATGCCGACGGTGAAGTCTGATTTCAGCACGCGGTTGCTCCTCGTTCTGGGCCGCGCGACGGATCGTCAAAGCCCATGTGTCTGCAGCCACGACTCGAGCAGGCCGGCCTGCCAGAGCTTGGAGTGCCCCTTCGGCGTCAGCGCGCCTTCGGGAGCGTCGAGCAGGCGATCGATGTAGCCACGATCGAACAACCCGCGCTCCCTGGCCCGTCGGCTGGTGAGGCGATCGCGGACAACCTCGAGATAAGGCCCCTGCAAGTGCCGCAGCGCGGGGACCGGAAAATAGCCCTTGGGCCTGTCGATGATCTCAGCGGGCAGCAGCCTGCGGGCCGCCTGCTTGAGGATGTACTTGCCGCCGCCACCGACCTTCAGCTCAGCGGGCATGCGTGCTGCGAGTTCGACGACCTCGTGGTCGAGAAACGGCACGCGGGCTTCGAGCCCCCAAGCCATGGTCATATTGTCGACTCGCTTCACCGGATCGTCAACGAGCATGATCTCGGAGTCAATCTGCAGAACCTTGTCGATGCTGCTCTGCGATGGGCGGTCGTCGAAGAAGTTCTGCACGAAGGCGCGGCTGTGATCGTCGCCGAGCAGATCGCCATGCAGGGTCTCGCGCATCTCTGCGTGATCGCGATCGAAATAAAGGCGGCTGTAATCCTCGAGAGGATCGTTGGACGCCATCAGCTTCGGGTACCAGTGATAGCCGCCGAGGATTTCGTCGGCACCCTGCCCGCTCTGCACGACCTTGACGTGGCGCGAGACCTCCTGCGCCAGCAAGTAGAAGCCGACGGCATCATGGCTCATCATCGGTTCGGACATGTTGGCGATGGCGCCATCGAGTGCGCCGAGTGTGCGTGCGGCGGAGATCGGGATGCGGTGATGCGTCGTCGCGAAGCGGCGGGCGACGAGATCGGAATACTGGAACTCGTCGCCGGACTGGCCGGCCACCGCGTCGAAGCCGATCGAGAATGTTTCGATATGCTGGTCCTGCCGCTCCGCGAGAAGGGCGACCAGCAGAGAGGAGTCGAGGCCGCCCGAAAGCAATACGCCCACCGGCACGTCTGCCACCGCGCGACGCTCCACCGCGCGCCGCAGCGTATCGAGCAGGGCATCCCGCCATTCCGCCTCCGAACGGCGGTCGCCATCGTCATCACCGACCGTCACGCTCCAATAGCGATGCTCGCGGGACCTCCCGTCGCGCTCGAAAATCATGAGCGTCGCCGGTGCCAGCTTGCGGACACCGTTGAGGATCGTGCGCGGCGGCGGCACGACTGCATGCAGGCTCAGGTATTGGTGCAGGGCGACCGGGTCGATCGAGGTGTCGACATCGCCGGCGGCCAGCAGGGCCGGCAGCGTCGAGGCGAAGCGCAGACGGCGGTTTGTCCGCGCGTAGTAGAGCGGCTTGATGCCGAGCCGGTCGCGTCCGAGCACGACGCGACCGCTGTCGCGTTCGAGAAGGGCGAAGGCGAACATGCCGTGGAAGTGGGTCACGAAGTCGAGGCCCCAGGCGTGGTAGGCCTTGAGGATGACTTCCGTATCGCCGCCGGAGAAGAAGACATAGCCCATCGCCTCCAGCTCGGTGCGCAAGTCGCGGTAGTTATAGATGCACCCGTTGAAGACGATGCTGAGGCCGAGCGCGGGATCGCACATCGGTTGCTGCGAGGTGGCGGCGAGATCGATGATGCTGAGGCGCCGGTGGGCCATGGCAACGTGATCGTAGGACAGCGTACCGCTCGCGTCGGGGCCGCGGTGGTGCATCGCTTCGCGCATGCGCTGCACGGCCGCAAGGTCCGGCAGATCCTCGAAGTCGATCTCACCGCATATTCCACACATAGGTCGTCCTTCCTCGGTTCGCGCATCCCCGTTGCGCAAGCTTCAATCCGGTGTCCAATCCAGATCCCGCGCAGGCAGGGCGACCGGACCGGGACAGAAACGGATGGCGGCGCCGGTCGTTCCGGCGGGGCCGTGCCGTTCATGCGACATCATCGATGGCGCGGGGAGACGGAACTCGCAGCGCACGGATCTCCGGTGCGCAGTTGGCGCGCGCTATCAGCACATGGTTCTCGGGCACCACTTTCCACGTCGCCGCTTCGCCATCGAGCGGCTCCGATACGACGACGATGCTGCTGATCGACGTCTTGTAGTAAAGCGTGTTAGCGCTGTCGTTGAACGCGAAGCGGAACGCGTAGAGGTCCTCGCCATTGGCCAAGGCCGAGGTGAAGCGCAACGACTGTCGCGGGTCTGCTTCGGCGATCAGCGTCACGACGCGGTGCAGGATCTGCTCGGTTGCACCGATCGGATCAGCTTCCACGCCGGCCCCGAGCATGGCGAGGAACAGCGCCTCGCTGTCGGTCGTCCCCATGCGCGACGGATAGATCGCATCGGGAATCA
>CALFEM010000384.1 GCA_937950105.1 uncultured Alphaproteobacteria bacterium
CGAGCACCACCGGATTGACGATCTCGAGGTGCGACGGGTTGGCGGTCAGCGACAGGTGGACGTTGTTGCCGTCGAACGAGCGGTCGGACGAAGCACCGAGATGGTACTTCACGTCGCCCGAACCCTCGACTTCCTCAGGCTTGAACGAGCCGCCCTTGAACTCGTGGAAGATGGCGCGGTGCGGCTTGCCCATGACGTTGGCGAGCACGTTGAGACGGCCGCGATGCGCCATGCCGAGCACGATGTCGCGCACGCCGAGCTGGCCGCCGCGCTTGATGATCTGCTCGAGCGCCGGGACCATCGCCTCGCCGCCGTCGAGACCGAAGCGCTTGGTGCCGGTGTACTTGACGTCGGAGAACTTCTCGAAGGTTTCCGCCTCGATCAGCTTGTTGAGGATCGCCTTCTTGCCCTGCGGCGTGAAATGGATGTCCTTCTCCGGACCCTCGATGCGCTCCTGCAGCCACGACTTCTGCGCCGGCGATGTGATGTGCATGAACTCGACGCCGATGTGACGGCAGTAGGTCCGTCGCAACACCGCGAGGATCTGGCGGATGGTCGCCGTCTCCATGCCCAGCACGTGATCGATGAAGATCGGGCGATCCATGTCGCCCTCGGTGAAGCCGTAGGTCTCGGGCTTGAGCTCACGATGCGACTTCGGCTCGTCGAGGCCGAGCGGATCGAGCGTCGCCGCGAAGTGGCCCATGACGCGGTAGGCGCGGATCAGCATGAGCGCGCGGATCGAATCCTGCGTCGCGCGCTGCGCGGCCATCGGCGGCAGTTCGACGCCCATCGACTGGGCGCGCGCCTCGATGCGATTGCGGATGGTGCGTTCGGCCGGCTGGTAGGCGCCAGACAAGGCATTCGTCAGGTCGTCGGTCGGCGTCAGCTCGTCGAGCGGCACGCCCCACGAGGCGCCGTTGCTGGTCTCGGCCGCGCCTTCCTGCGCCTTGAGGCTTTCGAAAAAGCTTCGCCACTCGTCGCTGACGGAGGCGGGATTGTTCTGATAGGCGGCCTGCAGCTCCTCGATGTAGGCGGCATTGGCGCCGTCGAGGAAGGATGTGCGGAGAAACTGCTCGTTCAGAGCCTGTCTCGACATTTCGAAATCCTGTTGCTGTTTCAAGGACCTGTATGTCCTGGCGCGGAGTCGCGGCGTGCGGGCGCTGACCGGCCCGCGAAACACGGTCGGTTACTTAGTACACTTTGCCGCAGGGTTTAAGACCGTCGAAAGTGGCGGGTCCGCACCAGCACAAGACGGTGGCACGCCCCGCCCGGCGGGGTAGGTGGCGTTGTATGCGCCAGCAGTGGAGGCTGCGCCGGAATGATCCGCACGTCGCCGGGGGCTGCGCCGTGCAGCGGCTCCATGCCGTTGCCGGAATGCAGACGCCGCGGGACGATCAGGCGATCGGCCGCGGCGTCCTGAAGTCTTCGGCGGTCGGCTGCCTTGGTGGTCTATCGGCGAGACGACCGCACGTGGAGCCTGATCGTTCGCGCTCGATGCTCCTCCAGTTGAAGCTGCTTTAGCGCGTCGTTCCGTAGCGCTGGCGGACCGGCGTGCCGTCGCCCTCGTCACCGTCCGGACCCGGATCGTCGGGTGCGCGCGGAGAGATGAAGATCGCGGGCTCCGCCTTCCCCGGCTTCCCATCGACGGGCTTGGCCTCCACGCCGGCCGCCGGCACCTTCACAGGCGCACGGTTCGCATCGGCGGCTGGAGCGCCGGGCTGTACCGAGACGGCGGTAGTCCGCGCAGGCGCTGGCGCCGGCGCTGGTGTCACGAGTATAGCCTCCTTGCCGGCCGGGGCAGATCCTTTGGCGTCGCCGGTCGATTGCGGCGGCGACTTGGCCCCGGCCACGCTGCCCGGTGCCGCAACCGGCTTTACGGCGGCGGACGCCGCCACCGTCACCGTAGTCGAAGGCGCAGCCGTTGCCGGCCTGGCCGCGACGGCGGCGCTCGCCGCAGCGGCCGCGGCAGCCTTCGAGGGCGCGGGTTCCACCACGACCGCTGGTGCGGCACGCGTCTCGACCGTCGCCGGAGCGGGCGCCACGGTCTTCGGCTCGACGACCTCGGCATCTATAGGAGCTGGCGCGACGGGGCGGGCCGGAGTTGCAGGCGCCGCCTTTTCTGCAGGCACGGCCGGAGCCACCGCCGTCGCCGGCTTCGCCTCGGCCTTGGCCGGAGCGGTGGTCGCCGCCGCAGCCTGCGCCGCTGCCGCAGCGGTTACCGTGGTCGCCGTCACTTCGACGGCCTTGCCGGGCAGCGCCTCGAGCGGGGAGCCGATGGCGGTGTATTCCTCGATCTGCTGCGCGAGCAAGGCGCCTTCGGCGCTCGGCACGGCGTCCAGCACGCGCCACTCGAACGCATCGAGCTGACCTGTCACCGGCGACATCGGCGCCCACGTTTCGGAGACGACGCCGTCGGCGGTCCACACCGGGTCGCGGCCGGCATGAGCGGCACGTGCCAGCCACTCGCGGACGCGGCCCTTGTCGCCCGACTGCTCGGCCTCGATACGCGCCATCAGCGTGGCGACGCGCTGCGTCAGTCGCTCGTCGAGGAACGGTTCCAGGGCATGGCGGGCCGTATCGAAGTCGCGCGCCTCGATGGCCGTGCGGGCGACTGCGATCGGGCCTTCCATGGAGTTTGTGGTGAGCGCGGCGAGCTGGCGCACGCGATCGAGGCGATCGCGCGGGCTGTCGCCCACGCGCGCATAGGCGTAGGCCGCCGCGAGGTCGGGGTGCGGCGTCTTCAGCCAGGTCTTCTGGATGATCTTGGCCGCCTTGCCGACGTTGCCGCGCGCGGCGAGGATGCGCCCGGCGATGGCTGCTGCAGGCACCAGACCCGGCGCCAGGTTGTGGGCTTCCGTGGCGAGATTCAGCGCCCGCTCGGCATCGCTGTCTTCCAGCGCTTGCGCCTGCGCCGTCAGCAGCACCGCGCGGCGACGGTCAGCGACCGCCTTTTCCATATGGCCGAACTTCTTGCCCGAGGCGAGCGTGGTCAGCGCGCCGCTCCAGTCGTGCTGCTTGCACTGCAGGTCGAACAGAGCTTCCGCCGACCAGCCGAGCCGCGGATTGAGCGACAGTGCCCGCTCGGCGAACTGCCGCGCCGCTTCCGTCTCGCCCTCGCGCTGCGCTTCGAGGAACAGGCCGCGCAGGCCCAGCTGCTCGGTGTCGGGCGTCGCCAGCATCGCTTCGAAAATGCGACGCGAGGTCGCCTTGTCGCCGGAAAGTTGCGCCGCCTGAGCCCGCAGCAGATGCGTCAGCGGCTCGTTCGGCAGCGTCTTCCTCGCCTGGATGGCGTAACGCATGGCGTTCGACTTGTCGCCGGCGCCGATGGCGATCATGCCGGACGACAGCGCGTCGAGACCGCGCTTCTGGCGGCGGCGATAGAAGTAGCGGCCGAGCTCGGCCGGGCCGAACCAGATGGTGCGCAGCAGGGTCCACAGCAGGATCAGCACACCGGCGAGCACCGCACCGAACACGACGGCGCGGAACACGGTGATCTCGCCCTCGTAGCCTTCCCAGTTGAAGGTGATCAGGCCGGGACGGTCGGCGAGCCACGAGAAGCCGGTGGCGAGCGCGACGATGGCGAGCAGAAACAGGACGAGACGCAACATGCTTGCTGCTCCTTAACGCGTGGCGGGGGCCGGCGCGGCGGCACTGCCGAGCGAGGACTTGAGCTGGGTTTCGATGTCGGCGAGCGCCTTGTCGACGGCGTAGCGCGCCTCGACTTTCTGCAGGAATGCGGTCGCCGGCATCAGCGCGTTGGGCGGCAGTTTCGGCTTCAACGCCATGAAGTCGCTGATGCGGCCCTCGTCGAGCGCCTTGTCCATGCGCGCGACGACCGCCTCGACGCTGTCATCCTCGGCCGAGTGCGAAACCTTGCGCACGCGGATGACCGACTTCGCGCCCGACAGCAGCCGGTCGACCACGCCGCTTTCGGCCGGTGCGCTGGCGGCATCGATGATCGCATAGGTGAGCGGCTGGAACGTCTTCTGCAGCTCCGGCAGCGTCGATACGCCTTCGGTCTTGTACTTCTCCAGAGCGGCGAGATCGATTTTGCCACCCGACGCCTTCTTCACCTGCGCCAACTCGTCGGAATAGGCGAGACCGCGCTCGACGACGCGCTTCAGGTTGGCGAGTTCGAGCGACATGACGATGCGCTCGGCGTTGGCCTTGCGGTTCTCCTCCGCCGTGACGACGCCTTCGACGCTCTTTTCCAGCGTCGCGACCTTGCTCGCGACCGGCGCCACAGCGCTCGACACGTCCTCGGGCTTGGCGACGCTCTTGAAGCGCTGCGCGACGTCACCCTTCAGCGCCTCGACCGCCGAAGCGACCTTGCCGGTTTCCTCCTGCACCACGCGCAGGGTATCGGAAACCCGCTGCGTATCGGCCTTCAGCGCCTCGAGGCGCTGGTTGACGCGGGCGCCTTCGGTCTTCACGTCGGCCATCTCGCGGTCGATGCGCTGCGTACCCGAGCGCGCGGCCTCCGAGGCTTCGGCGGTGCGGGCGATGCGCGTGTCGATCTCTTCGCTGACGCTCTTCCTCAGCGATGCGATCTGGTTGGCGAGCGTACCCTCGAGATCGGAAATCTTGCCGGTGACGGCGGCGAGCTGCGGCAGGGCGGCGGCGCCCTTGTTACCATCGGCAGCGGACGCCAGCATGGCGAGCTGCTGCTCCAGCTTGACGACGCGCGCATCCGCGGCGGTGCCGGCCGCCGGGCCTTCGGCGAGCTTCTTCGCCATCGCCTCGGCTTCGGACTTCAGTTGCCCCTGCGCCTCAGTAACGGCCGCCAGCCGTCCATCGAGCGCTTCGAGCCTGGCGAGGCGCGCATTCGCCGCGGCGAGCTTTTCACCGAGGTCGGCATCCGCCGCCGTCGCCACCGACTGCTGCGCCTTTTCCAGCGCCATCAGGCGCGCCTTGAGTTCGTTGGTCGCCTGGCTGTTGCCCGCGCCGACCGGCAGGCCGAGCTGGCTCAGATGCGGCGACAGCGTATCGGCGCCGAGCAGCGCCAGGAAACCACCGACGACGCCGGCCATGGTGTGCGTGAAGAAGCGGCCGATGCCCGAGCCGCCACTGCGCGCCGCCGCGGGCGGAGGCGTCGGTACGGCTTTCGCTGCTGCTTTGGGGTCGGTCTTGGCATCGGGCTTTGCGCCGGCAGGCGGCACCGACGAGGCGGAAGGCTTCGCGCCCGTCGCCGCGCTTGCCGGCGCACTCGCCGAAGCAGCGCCGGCCGCCGCAGAACTCTCGTTCGGCTTCGTATCCGTCGACTTCTGAGCCTCTGACTTCACGTCGCCCGGCCTGGTATCGGCAGGCTTGGTATCCGTCGCCTTCGTCTCGGCCGGCTTCGTCTCGAGCGGCTTGATCTCGACCGCCTTGAGGTCGAGCGTCGCGTGCGGGCGCTTGGGGTCTCCCTGCCGCAGCGGATCCTTCTTGCCGTCGTCCTTGGGGCTGCTCATGGGACCGGAACCTCCACTCACTTTACGCACTGCCGACCGTCCGCCAGGCGCAAGCCGCGGAACCGACCGGACGAATTTCCAACGTGTTTCCTTCGAGGGCTGCGTGCCGCGCTAGCCGGGGGGGACTGGCGACCGTCGCTCCAATTCTTCCGCCAGATGACGCACCAGCGCAACGGCTTCCTCTATATTCGGTTTTGCCGCGACGCGCACGCGAACCGCGCCGAGCGGCGTCAGACTCTGTGCTATCCCCCCGGAAAGACAGAGATAAGCCGGGTGGCGCGCGGCTTCTGTCAGCCCGTTTACGCCGACATGATGAAGATATGTTTGCGCCGTGACGGGGGACATCAGCACGACCGCGTCGTAGGCGCGGCGGCCGAGTTGGCTCAGCACCTCGGGAGCGAGACCGCTGGCCGGAACCGAGCGATAGACGATCGTGCGGCGGAGCCGGATGCCGTGCTGGCTGAGCGGCGGCGCCAGATCGAACGACAGCTTGTCGCCCGAGACATGCAGCAGATCACCGGTCAGCCCCTTCTCCCGCACGAGACGCGGGAAACCTTCGAGGATCACCGGCAGCAGGTCCTTTGCCGCCGCGGGGCCGAGCATCACGTCGGTGAAGCCGAGTTCGCGCGCCGTCTTCGCGGTACCCGAGCCGACCACGAACAGCGGCAGGTGCAGGAGCTTCGGCAGCGCAGGACTCGCGGCAATCGCGCGCAATCCATTTCGGCTGGTCACGACCAGCCCCGCGATGCCATCGAACACCTCGACCGGCGGCGGTTCGAGCGCGATCTCCAGCAGCGGCGCGACATCGGCGGTATGGCCCTCGCGCGCCAGCGCTTCGCGCATCTCACTCGCGTCGGGTTCGGGTCGGGTGATGAGCACGTGCATGGCGCGTTCGCGCTCCGCTGCGGGTCAGCTCGCCGCCTTGAAGAAATCCGGTCCCGCGCGACCCAGCAGTTCGCGCGCCGCTGCATCACCGATTTGCTCGGCATCGGCGCGCGGGCCTTCGTGCTCGCAGGCGTGATGCGCGCGGCCATCGGGGGTGAGGATCTCGCCCCGGAAGCGGATGCGGTCGCCGTCGAGTGTCGCGAGACCGCCGATCGGTGTTCTGCACGAGCCTTCGAGCCGCTTCAGGAAGGCGCGCTCGGCGGCGACGCAGACGCCGGTGTCGGCATGATCGAGTGGCGCGATCAGGGACTTCGTCTTCGCGTCACCACCACGGATCTCGATGCCGATCGCCGCCTGTGCCACCGCCGGCAGCATCTCGTCCACCGGCACCGCGCGGGCGATGCGATCCGCGAGACCGAGTCGATTGAGCCCGGCGCAGGCGAGGAACGTCGCCATGGCGACGCCATCCTGCAGCTTCTTCAGACGCGTCTGCACATTTCCGCGAAAGCCGACCACTTCGAGATCGGGCCGCAGGCGCTTCACCTGCGCCTGTCGCCGCAACGACGAGGTGCCGACAACCGCGCCCTTCGGCAGTTCCGCGAGCGACCCGTACTGGAGACTGATGAAGGCATCGCGCACGTCCTCGCGCGGCAGCGTGGCGCCGATGACAAGCCCCTCGGACAGCTCCGTCTGCATGTCCTTCATGGAATGCACCGCGAGATCGATCTCGTTCGCCAGCAGGGCGTCCTCGATCTCCTTGGTGAACAGCCCCTTTCCGCCGACCTCGGCCAGCGGCCGGTCGAGGATGCGATCGCCCGCCGTCTTGATGACGACGATCTCGAACGCCGACTCCGGCAGTCCGTGCGCGGCCATCAGGCGGGCGCGCACCTCGTGCGCCTGGGCGAGGGCGAGCGGCGAGCCGCGGGTGCCGATACGAAGCGTGGTCGGTTGCAAGAAGAAGGCTCCGGGTATAGGGCGAAGCGCCGGCCGACATCGGCGGCGCGGCGAAGTTCGGCGCATTAATGCCCCCACCCCCGCCCGAACGCAAACCCTACCGGCGCCAGGTGCGCGCGCGTGCGTGCCCTTTGCCAGTCACCTCCCCTCATTCAGGACGAGGGACAGGCCGCCCGCCCCAGCCCTCCGCCAACAGGCCGGGGTCCCCCATCCGTCTCGCCAGCCTCGACGTTGGACCTGCGACGAGCGATGGCCGCGCGGGCGTGTCCCCTGTCATCGCCGCGGCTTCGGCAGCATGCGTGGGCCCCGACCTCAGTCGGGGTGACGGTGCTGTTCGTTGTAACCGCTCGCCCCGACCCTCGCGTTCATCGCGGCGCAGGCCGGGAACCCACGCGCGTCTCGAATTCCTTGTCGCCAGCCCCCTCATATGTCATCCCGGGGCTCGTCCCCGGGATCCAGATCACCGCCAGCTC
>CALFEM010000385.1 GCA_937950105.1 uncultured Alphaproteobacteria bacterium
GCCGTGTGCGTGGCGATGCCGGCGGCCGCGGAGAAAGCCCGCCAGCGCCCACAGCGTCAGCAGGCCGAGCACGAAGGTCGCGGCCATGTAGGCGAGCGCGATGCCGGTCGGCTCCAGGTTTTGCACACCGGTCGCGGCGTCGTAGCAGCGGCCCCAGGCGTCGGCGCAGGCCTGCCAGGCGATCCAGCGGCCGTAGAGCAGATAGGCCGAAACCGCGGCAATCGCGGCAAAGGCGAGGAACAGCACGGAGTAGAACAGCCGACGCAGCACGGGCGCCTCCCACGGACACGAAGAACCAGCCGGAACGGGCGCGCGCAATGACGCCGACGCGCCGCCCAGCAACAAGGAGAAAAGCGAGCATGGCCTTTCAGAACATCATTGTCGAGACGAAGGACAAGGTCGGTCTCATCACGCTTAACAGACCGCAAGCGCTGAACGCCCTCAACAGCGCCCTCGTCGCAGAGCTGAACCAGGCCGTCGACGCCTTCGAGGCCGATCCGAACATCGGCGCCATCGTCATCACCGGCTCGGACAAGGCATTCGCCGCCGGCGCCGACATCAAGGAGATGCAGGCGAAGACCTATCAGGAGGTCTACACCGAGGACTTCATCTCGAGCTGGGAGCGGCTGACGCGTTCGAGGAAGCCGGTGATCGCGGCGGTGGCCGGCTTCGCGCTGGGCGGCGGCTGCGAACTTGCCATGATGTGCGACTTCATCATCGCCGCGGATACCGCGAAGTTCGGTCAGCCCGAGATCACGCTCGGCATCATGCCGGGTGCGGGCGGCACGCAGCGTCTGACGCGCTTCGTCGGCAAGTCGAAGGCGATGGAGATGTGCCTGACCGGGCGCATGATGGACGCGGCCGAAGCCGAGCGGGCGGGGCTCGTATCGCGCGTCGTGCCGGCCGCCGATCTGATGGCCGAAGCGCTGAAGGCGGCTGGCAAGATCGCCGCCATGTCGCTGCCCGCCGTCATGATGACGAAAGAGACCATCAACCGCGCCTACGAGACGACGCTCAGTGAAGGCGTGCGTTTCGAGCGGCGCGTGTTCCACGCCATGTTCGCGACCGAGGACCAGAAGGAAGGCATGGCGGCCTTCGCCGAGAAGCGCAAGCCCGCCTTCAGGAACCGCTGACGCAGCCCGCACGATAGCGAAATGCCAAGGGCGCCGCTCCCGCGGGTGGCGCCCTCTCTGCGGGCGCTACGCCGATTGCTGGCGTGTGGTGATTTCGCCGTGCGTGCGCCACGCGATCAACGACAGCGCGATCACGGCAAGGCCTCCGACGAGGAACACGTGGTTCGCCGCCCAGTCCTGCTTGCCGGCCCATAGCTTGCCCGCCGAGACGAGGAACACCAGCCCGCCGGCGGCGGCCGCCGCGTGAGCGAGCGTGACGCCGTTAAGCATGTTCAGGCCCTTGGCCGTGCGCATCGGAAAGCCGGCGTCTCCGAGCTTGTGCACGAGCAGCAGCAGGAGCGCCGCGATCAGCGTCATGCCGGAGCCGTATTGCCAGCCGTGCTGCCAACGCAGTCCGGAGAGCGAGTAGACCGCGAGCAGTGTCACGCGGCCCCACGCATAGACGAGCCCGATCAGGCGGGCGTCGCGCCGCGCGGCATGCACCGGCGCTTCGGTATCGGCGAGCTTCTCGCGCGGCCAGCGGCCGAGGTCGTTGATGCGCCATGCGATCGCGACGAGCACGAGCGCGAAGGCCGATGCCGCCAGGATCGATACGGCTTGCGCGTTCACGCTCGCCGCCCACGTCATGCAGCCGGCGGTGGCCGCCAGCAGCGCCATGAGCACCGGGATCATAGGCTGCAGAGACATGTTACTCCCGCGTCTGCTCGACCGGCCGCGCCGCCTCAGGCCGCCTCGACCGGAGCGTCCTTGCGCGCCACCCAGAGAGCAAACCCGGAGATGAGCGCGAGTGCGACGGCGCCGAAGAAGAAGATGTTCTGCGCCGCCCAGTCCTGATGGTTGGGATTGTAGTAGCGGGTGAGCTTGTTATCGACCAGCATGCCGACGATGGCGATGACCATGCCGATCAGCTGCGCCCACGTCAGGTAGTTGCCGACCGACAGCATGGCCGCGTCCGTGCGGCCTGCGGCGGCGTCGCGCGCCAGCATGTTCGAGTAGGCGACGCACAGCGTACCCGCGGTCGCGAACGCCGCGAGGAAATGCCACCACTCGTGCCAGTGCAACACGAGCCCGTAGGTGAGTGCGATGCCGAGGGCGCCCCAGATATAGACGAGGCCCATGTTGCGCGCGGTGACGGACGCGATCTGCGTCTTGGAGGCGCCGCTGGCGCGCTGCTTGACGTTCTCGAAAATCGCGACGAGCGCGATGCCGACGCTGACGAGACCGGTCATGACCATATGCAGCACCGCGGCGCGGGCTCCGGCGGCGATGACCATCGCCGAGAGGCTGAGGGTGATCAGGACGCCCCAGATGATGAGCGACGCCGTATCCATTTCTGTCTTTTCTGTCGTCATGCGCCTGACCTCGGTCGGTTGTTGGGGGCGTTCAGCGCCTTGCCAGCGGCTGGGGAGCTGTGTCGCGGGGCTCGATCTCTGCATCGGCCATGGTTGAGAGGCCGTGAAGGTTGACATATTCCGCCGCATTTTACGCGATTCACGGTTACTGGCAGAACCTGTTCGATACGTGGCCGGGGGGCGGTGTGGATGAAGGTCGTCCATCCTTGACGCTGCCGGAAGGGGCCGAGGCAGCCAGACCGTGGCCGCAGGTAGCACTTGCCGGCGGTTGCAGTCGATTCGTGGCGTTGACCCGGAGCGGGTCGTTGGCTATACGTCGCCGCAAACCCGCTCGGGACGCTCGTCTCGGGCGTCGCTGTGTTTTGCGCGCCCCGGCATTCGTTCGCGGCGCGGTAATCGAGTTGGAACGGAACCGGGCAAGGGAGCCATAGATGGCAAATACGAAGTCGGCGAAGAAGGCCGTGCGCAGGATCGCGCGTGAGACTGAAGTGAACAAGGCGCGCCGCACGCGCGTGCGCTCCGAGGTCCGCAAGGTCGAGGAAGCGATCGCGTCCGGCAAGAAGGGCGACGCCGTCGCGGCGCTCAAGGTCGCCGAGCCGCTGCTCGTCCGTACCGCGCAGAAGGGCGTGCTGCACAAGCGCACCGCCAGCCGCAAGGTTTCGCGCCTCGCCGCGCGCGTCACGGCAATGGCGGATTGATAGCCGGCGCCGCCTCTTCGGAGCGCGCGTGTTATGTTCGCCACACGCAAGTCGGTCCGGGCGCCCGCAGGCGATGTGAGTTGAACGAGCGTAAGCTGCGGATTCGTCGGCGCTAGGGGCCTTCTGCAGCGCACAACAGGTCGCTTCCGGCAGCCGCGGCCAGCTCGGAAAAATGCATCGAACGGCGTCTCCCCGAGGAGGCGCCGTTCGTCGTTTCAGCGGCTATGACGAGCGGCTTTTTCCCCAATCGCCTCAACGGGATTCTCCACAGCTCTGTGGATTGTTGCGGGTGTCGGAAAGGCCCGATTGGCGCGGGTTTCTCTGATTTCCCGCACATTAGGCGGGCTTGCGCCGCAAGCGCTTAACGGTTAGTTAATCCCCTACAGGGCCGGCCGGTTTCCCACAGTCAGGGACACAGGTTTTCACCTACCCGCCGCAGCCCGCGTGTGTGTTGTCGCGTAGCTCAACCCGTATCCCGTGTATGCGTTTGTTCGAGGGGGGCGTCGGCCGCAGGGCCGGACCTCAGCGGATGGGGTTTTGGCGTTTCGATCGCGTTGGTCGGATCGCGCCGGTTACGCAGTTGCAGGAGTTGACGAGTGGACCAAACAAGCGTCGTGAGCATCGAGGACGTCTCTGTGACGGATGTCTGGGACCGCCTTGCGAGCGACGCCAAGTCTGTTCTGATCGATGTGCGGACTCGAGCAGAATGGGCTTACGTGGGCCTGCCCGACCTCAGCGGGATCGGCAAGCAGGTCATGATGGTCGAGTGGCAGACCTTCCCCGACAACCGGATCGATCCGGGTTTCGTCGCGAACATGAAGGAGGCGCTCGACGCGGCCGGTGTGGAGAAGGGTGCGGAGCTGTTCTTCATTTGCCGGTCGGGAGGCCGCAGCCGCATGGCGGCGGTTGTTATGGTGGAAGCGGGGTATGCGTGCTGCCGTAACGTAGCGCAAGGCTTCGAGGGACCCCTCGACGCCGCGCGCCATAGAGGGCGGGTCAGCGGCTGGAAGGTCGCCGGGCTGCCGTGGGTGCAGGGGTAGCACCCTTTCGCTTGGTTCGAATGACGAGAGACGAACGACGTCCGAAGGAGGCTTCGGACGCGACGGGAGTTCTTTGTCGTTCGCGCCAGGAGGGCAAGTCGAAAGAGTAAGAGGGACACGTTCATGCAGAGCATTGAAAAGGCGGGGGCGGCCGTCATGGCCAAGGCGGCCGGGGGTGAGCGGCTTGGAGAGCGGATCGAGGAGGGCGCGCGTGCGGCGAGCCGTACCGAAATCGCGGTTCAGCCGGCAGACGGGCGGGGTCTCAAGGCGCGCGCGATGCTGCGGGCGCAGCTCGGAGAGGAGATCTTCTCGAGCTGGTTCAACACACTGGAGTTCGATTCCTTCGATGGCGTGACGGTGCAGGTCTCGGTGCCCGTGAAGTTCCTGCGCAACTGGATCCAGAACCATTACGAGGATGTGCTCCTCACCTGCTGCAAGGCCGAGTTCAAGGGCGCCAGCCGCGTCGACGTGGTGCTGCGCTAGCCGGGCACGGTCAAGCCGCAGACAGCGGCCGCCGATCCGGGGTTGCGCCGCAACGGCGATGCCCTGCCCGCTCCGAGCGAGCACACGCAGCGTCCGGTGCCGGCGGCACAGATGCTGCCGATCGCACCCAACCCCGGCCGCACGCAGGTCGGTGGCTTCGAGGGTTCGCCGCTCGATCCGCGCTACACGTTCGAGACGTTCGTCGTCGGGCCCGCCAATCGCCTCGCACACGCGGGTGCGACGCAGGTGGCCGAGACGGTGATGTCGTCGAGCCCGGCGTTCAACCCACTCTACATCCATTCGTCGGTTGGCCTCGGCAAGACGCACCTGCTGCATGCCGTGGCGTGGGAGGTGAAGCGCCGCAACCCGGACGCGAGCATCCTTTATCTGACGGCCGAACGCTTCCGCTATCAGTTCGTCGAAGCGCTGCGCAGCCAGGACCCGCTGGCGTTCAAGGAAAAGTTCCGCTCGATCAACCTGCTGCTGATCGACGACCTCGAGTTCATGCACGGCGAGAAGACCGAGCAGGAGTTCGATCACATCATCAACGCGCTGCTCGATGGTGGCCGTCAGGTGGTGGTGGCGTCGGCGCGCGCGCCGAACCACATCGATCGCCTCAACGAGCGCATGCGCACCCGCCTGCAGCGCGGCCTCGTCACCGAACTCGGTTCGCTCGACTACGATCTGCGCATCAAGGTGCTGGAAAAGCGGGTCGCCGAGAAGGTCGCTATCGACCGCTCGTTCCAGCTCTCGGCCGACGTCATGCAGTTGCTCGCCGAGCGGCTGACGGAGAACGGCCGAGAACTCGAAGGCGCCGTGACGCGCCTCTACGCCAACTGGCAATACATGCGCACGCCCATCACGCTCGACATCGCCGAGACGGTGGTGCGCGATCTGGTGCAGGGCATCGAGCCGCGCCGCATCAAGATCGAGGACATCCTGCGCATCGTCTCGCGGCACTTCGGCGTGTCCAAGGGCGACCTGCTCTCGCAGCGCCGGCACCGCTCGGTGGTGTGGCCGCGCCAGATCGGCATGTACCTCGCCAAGCAGATGACGGCGCGCTCGCTGCCCGAGATCGGACGGCGCTTCGGCAACCGCGATCACACCACGGTCCTGCATGCGATCCGCAAGATCGAGGGGGAGATCAACGGCAATCCCCGTCTCCGCGACGAAATCGACGAGCTGAAGAAGCTGCTCAGCCACTGATTGGCGCGGCGTCGACGCAGTGACGAACAGAATGATCCGGGCCGGGCGTTGCAGTCGATCGCAGCGCTGCCTTGGATCGCAGGCCGGCGGCGGGAGAGGGCAAAATTGCCGCTGCCGGTCGAGCGGGGGCGGAGAGCGGTATCCTTCGGGGTGCCGCTCTCTTGTTTCGCCAGAGCCTCGAGACACCTCGCAGGCGGGCGGCCGAGCCGTCGCCACTTGAATTGCAAGTGCATTTCGGGTGAAAGTGCGGTCCCCGATTCCCGCTGGCGAAGGTTGCTTCCGTTTTCGCCGGCGCGGCCCGAGAACAGCGCGGCCCGAGAGCAGTACGGCAAGTCGTCGAGGCGGCGGGCACAGCCCGCACCGGCGTCGCCGGCAATCGGGTCCTGTACAATCCAGACGACGACCCACCCGCCGAGGAAACACATGCGGCTAGTCATCGAACGCGGCGAACTCCTGAGGGCGCTGGGCCATGTCACGAGCGTCGTCGAGCGGCGCACGACCATCCCCATCCTGTCCAACGTGCTGCTGCGCGCGAAAGACGACAAGCTGGCGTTCAAGGCAACCGATCTCGAGCGAGAGGTGATCGAGGACGTGCCGGCCGAGGTGACCACCGCCGGCGCGGTGACGGTTCCCGCGCACATCCTGCACGACATCGTGCGCAAGCTGCCGGACGGCTCCGAGGTCGAGATCAAGCTCGACACCGCCAAGGAGCGCCTGAGCATCACCGCAGGCCAGGCCCGCTTCGCGCTGCAGACGCTGTCGGCCGACGATTTCCCGGATGTCTCCGCGGGCGAGCTGACGCACACCTTCGAGATCGCCGCCGCCGACCTGAAGCGGCTGATCGAGAAGACGCGTTTCGCCATCTCGACGGAAGAGACACGCTACTATCTGAACGGCATCTACCTGCACACGGTGAAGCGCGAAGGCAAGGAGACGCTGCGCGCGGTCGCGACCGACGGTCACCGCCTGGCGCGCGTCGAACTCGAGGTGCCGAAGGGCGCCTCCGGCATGCCCGGAGTCATCGTACCGAGGAAGACGGTGAGCGAGCTGCATCGCCTGCTCGAAGCCAGCGGCGAGACGGTGCACGTCGGCGTCAGCCAGTCGAAGATCCGCTTCGAAATCGGCACCGTGACGCTGACGTCGAAGCTGATCGACGGCACCTTTCCGGATTACGAGCGCGTCATCCCGCAGGGCAACGACAAGGTGATGAAGGTCGCCAACGCCGAGTTCATGAGCGCGGTCGATCGTGTCTCGACCATCGCCAGCGAGCGCGGCCGCGCCGTCAAGCTCAACATCTCGCCGGACAAGTTGATCCTGTCGGTCAATAATCCGGATGGTGGCAGCGCGACCGAAGAGATCAGTGTCGAATACGCCAGCACGCCGCTCGAGATCGGCTTCAACGCGCGCTACCTGCTCGACATCGCGAGCCAGCTCGAGGGTGACCACGCCCGCTTCATGCTCGCCGATCCGGCGTCGCCGACCATGGTGCGTGACGCCAGCGACACCATCGCGCTCTACGTGCTGATGCCGATGCGGGTGTGATGGAGATGGGTTCGCCTCGCGCGACTGTTGGAGATCAAGATGATCCGTGCCGTTTCGTCCTGGCTCCTGCGCGCGCTGCCGTTTGCCATCATGACGCTGCTCGGGCTGAATACGCTGATGGGATGCTGGTGCGGCATCAGCCACGCGTCGTTGGCCGCCGACAGCAAGCGGCCGTTAGCCGGGCGCGGCATCGCGACGTTTGGCCGGTCGGGCGCCCTCTGAATCAAGGGCGCCCGGCTTTCGTCACCGTTCATGTCCCGGTGTAGACCGGGCTTCTCCGCTCGATCCACGCTTCCAGGCCCTCGAGCACATCTCTGCTCGACGCCATACGCGCGAACTGCTCGCTCTCGATGGCCAGGCCTTCGTCGATCGACACATTCAGACCGCGGGTGACGGCAGCGATGATCCGCGCCGCGGCAAGGGGCGAATGCCTCAGAATGCGTTCAGCGAGCGCGAAGCTTTCAGCCAGCAGGTCGTCATGCGGCACGACCCTGTTGACGAGCCCCATTTCACAGGCGCGATGGGCGCCGAAAGATTCTCCCGTGAGCAGTAACTCCAGCGCCCGCTTTCTTCCCGCAAGACGCGGCAGCCGCTGTGTGCCGCCGAAGGTCGGCGGTATGCCGATATTGATTTCCGGTTTGGCGAACATCGCGCGTTCGGAAGCGACCGCAAGGTGGACGGCTTCGGTGATCTCGCAGCCACCACCGAAGGCTATACCGTTCACGGCTGCCACGATCGGCTTGCCGAAGGACTCCAAACGCCGCGTCATGGCCTGACCACGCCGGACGAATGCCTTTACGGCCTCTTCGGGGCCGTTCTTTACGCTCTCTGCGAACTCGGGGATGTCGCCGCCCGCGGAGAAGGCGCGCTCTCCCGCTCCCGTGACGACGACCGCGCCGATCGACCGATCGTCCTCGATGGCGTCGAGCAGGGACAGAAGTCGGTCGTTCATCGCGTAGGTGAGCGCGTTGAGCTTGTGCGGCCGATTGAGCGTCACAAGCGCGATGCGTCCGCGAGTTTCGATGAGAACCGTTTCCATGTGAACCTCCGTCGGGCAGATGACTTGACGGGGAGTGTAGGATCGACCAACTCTGGAAAGAAACTCACTGGTGAGTATACATGCCGAAGCCGCTGACCCGCGACCGCATCCTCGATGCGGCAAACCGTCTGTTCTACAGCGAAGGCATTCGCGCGGTCAGTCTCGACGTGATCGCCGACAAGGCGGGCGTGACGAAGAAGACGCTGTACTACCACTTTCGCAGCAAGGACGATCTGATTGCCGGCTATCTCGCGTCGCGAGATCAGCCCAATCTGGCGCTGTTCGCCAAGTGGTACGACGAGGCGAAGGGAGGGGCTGCCGACAGGACGGCGGAAATGTTTCATCAGGTGGGACGCAGTGCCCGCCATCCGAAGTGGCGAGGCTGCGGTTTTCTGCGCACGGCCGCCGAACTTGCAAACATGCCGGGGCATCCCGCCCGCAAGATCGGTGCGGCACACAAGAAGAAGTTCGAGGCATGGCTGGCGCAGCGCTACGCTGATTCGGAATTATCCGATGCGCGCAGGCTTGCGCGCGGCATCGTCATACTGATGGAAGGTGTGTTCGCCACGATGCTCATCCATCGCGACGCGGCCTATGCGGACGCTGCTGCAGAGGCGGCGCGGCGCCTGGTCAAGACGCACAAGTGAGTGGAACTGTCCGCATCTTCCCTCGTCCGACAGCCGTCTGCTCGTGATGTCGACAACTTGTTGGCAGACGACCGCGTGACGGGTCATAGTTGGCGCGATGAATCACCTCGACCAAGCCACGATAGGACATGGGACACCCGTCGCTGCGGGCGGCGATGGTTCCGTCACATCTGCGTCGGCACCAGTGCCGCGGCTGTGGATCGAGCGCGTCGAACTCAACGGCTTTCGCAACTATACGCGCGCGGTGATCGAGGCGACGGCCGTGCCGCAGGTGCTGGTCGGCGCCAACGGCGCGGGGAAGACCAACCTGCTCGAAGCCATCTCGCTGCTGGCGCCCGGACAGGGCCTCAGACGCGCGCCGTTTCCGGAGCTTGCCAGCGCGGCGGGCGCTGAACCTTCGCGCGCGTGGTCGGTCGCCGGGCGCGTGCATGCCGCGCTTGGCGTGATCGACATCGGCACCGGCCTCGCTGCATCGGCGGCAGACAGCGCGCGAGCCGGGCGCATCGTGCGCGTCGACGGTGAGCCGCAGTCGGGCTCCGGGGTGCTCGCCGATTACGTCGAGATGGTGTGGGTGACGCCGGCCATGGACGGGCTGTTCACCGGCGCGGCGGGTGAGCGTCGCCGCTTCCTCGATCGGCTGATCCTGTGCTTCGACGCCGGCTATCGCACGCGCGTCAATCGCTTCGAAAAAGCCATGCAATCGCGCAATCGCCTGCTGGCCGATGGTGTGCGCGATCCCGCGCAGCTCAGGGGCTTCGAGATCGCACTCGCCGAGGAAGGCGTCGCCATCGCCGCGCAGCGTGCGGAAGCCGTCGCCAGCCTCGCGCAGATCATCGCGCGACGGCGCGAGCGCGATGCGCGATCGCCGTTCCCGTGGGCGGAGCTGAAACTCGAAGGATCGCTCGAGACGGCGCTCGCCGATCATCCGGCCGTCGAGGTCGAGGACATCTACCTCAAGGAACTCGCTGCCACGCGAGAGCGGGATCGCGCCGCCGGTCGAACGCTGTCGGGGCCGCATCGCTCCGATCTGGTCGTCGGACACGGGCCGAAGAAGATGCCGGCGCGCGTGTCGTCAACAGGTGAGCAGAAGGCGCTGCTGCTCGGCATCGTGCTGGCGCACGCGGAACTCGTCACCGAGCGTCGCAGCGGCATCGCGCCGATCATGCTGCTCGACGAGATCACCGCCCATTTCGACGAGCATCGCCGGGCCGCGCTGTTTGCAGAGATCCTGCGATTGGGCGCGCAAGCGTGGATGACCGGGACCGACGTGCAGGCGTTTTCG
>CALFEM010000386.1 GCA_937950105.1 uncultured Alphaproteobacteria bacterium
CGAGATGCCTAAGTGACTGGAGTTCAGACGTGTGCTCTTCCGATCTACGAGGAAAATCCAGAAGCTCAAGAAGCCGCGCCGGTTGGCCTTGAAGTTGTCCCAGCGGCGGCGGTTGACGGGCGTCAGTTGGAGCCAGCCGCGCGCCTCGCGGTGGATCACGTCTCCCGTCAGCAGCGACTTCGGGTTGGTCTCGGCGTCCATCGTCACACCTCCCGGCTCTCGAAGTCGATGCGCGGGTCGACGAGCGTGTAGATGAAGTCGGTGACGATGTTCACGACGAGGCCGACGAGGGCGAAGATGTAGAGGTTGGCGAACACCACCGGATAATCGCGGTTGATGATCGACTCGAACGAGAGCAGGCCGAGACCATCGAGAGAGAAGATGGTCTCGATGAGCAGGCTGCCGGAGAAGAACGCCGAGATGAACGCGCCCGGGAAGCCGGCGATGATGAGCAGCATGGCGTTTCGGAATACGTGCCCGTAGAGCACCTGGCTCTCGGACAGGCCCTTGGCGCGCGCGGTGACGACGTACTGTTTGCGGATCTCATCGAGGAATGAGTTCTTGGTCAGGAACGCCATGGTGGTGAAGGCACCGAGCGCCATGGCGATGATCGGCAGCGTCAGGTGCCAGAAGTAGTCGCCGACGCAGGCGATGCTCGCCGCGCATTGTGAGAACGAATAGCCGGCGAACTGCTCCGACTGCAGCCCGCGCGAGGGGAACCACTGCACGAACGACGAGCCCGCGAACAGCACGAGCAGCAGCACCGCGACGAGAAAGCCCGGCACCGCATAGCCGAGCACCAGGACGCCGCTGGTCCAGGTATCGAACGGCTCGCCGTCGCGCACCGCCTTGCGGATGCCGAGCGGGATCGAGATCAGGTACGTGAGCAGTGTCATCCACAACCCGAGCGAGATCGATACGGGCAGCTTTTCCTTGATCAGCTCGATCACCGAGATGTCGCGGAAATAGCTCTTGCCGAAGTCGAACATCAGGTAGTTCTTCATCATCAGGAAGAAGCGCTCGTGCGCCGGCTTGTCGAAGCCGAACTGCTTTTCGAGGCTCTTGATGAACTCCGGATCGAGGCCCTGCGCGCCGCGATATTTCGAGCCGGCCGCCTCGCCGACGCCTTGCCCCCGCTGGCTCTGTGCGGCCTGGCCGGCGAGGCCGTCGCCGCCTCTGCCAGAGATGCGCTCGGTAGCGTTGACGCCGGTGCCGGTCAGTTGCGCGATGACGCGCTCGACCGGGCCGCCGGGCGCGAATTGCACGATGATGAAGCTGATCGCCATGATGCCGAGCATGGTCGGGATGACCAGCAGCAGGCGTTTCAGGAGGTAAGCAGCCATCGGGTGGATCGTCTCGCTGTTGCAACGCCTCGGGTCGCGTGTCGCGGCGTGCGCGTCACTGGCCCTTCAGGCGCTTTGCCTTCTCGTCATCGTACCACCATGTCTCGACGGCGCCGCGCGCATATTTCGGCTTCACGGCCGGCTTCGAGAACTTGTTACAGTACGCCAGATTATGTGCGGCCTTGTACCAGTGCGGGACCCAGTAGTGGCCGGCGCGCAGCACACGATCGGCAGCCTTGAGCGCGGTGACCAGTTCTTCGCGCGTGGTTGCGGCGAGCGATCTGTCGATCAGTGCGTCGACGACCGGATCGGTGATGCCGGCGAGATTGTAGCTGCCGTCCATGGTCGCCGCCGCCGAGCCCCAGAAGTTCTTGAGTTCCACGCCCGGCGTCAGGCGCATCGAGTAGCGCTGTGTGACGATGTCGAAATCGAATGCCTTGACGCGCCGTTCGTATTGCGCCGGATCGACACGTCGCAGGCTGGCATCGACGCCGATCGCCTTGAGGTTCTTGATGTAGGGCAGGATGATGCGCTCGAACGACGGCGAGAAGATCAGGATCTCGATCGCCAGCGGCTCGCCCCTGGCGTTCTGGCGGGTGGCGCCGACGACCTTCCAGCCGGCTTCGTCGAGCAACTGGGCAGCACGGCGCAGCAGCTTGCGGTCGGTGCCCGAAGCATCGCTGACCGGCGGCGCCACGGGCTCGCCGAACACGGAAGCCGGCAGCTTGTCGCGAAACGGCTCGAGCAGCGCCAGCTCGGCTGCCGTCGGCGCGCCAGCGGCCTTCATGCTCGAGTTCTCGAAGTAGCTGGCCGTGCGCGTGTAGAGTTCGAAGAACAGGTTCTTGTTGGTCCACTCGAAGTCGAAGGCGAGACCGAGCGCCTCGCGCACGCGAACGTCCTTGAACTTGTCGCGGCGCGTGTTGATGAAGAAGCCTTGCGCGCCGGAGGGCGTCTCGTCCGGCAAGGTCTCGCG
>CALFEM010000387.1 GCA_937950105.1 uncultured Alphaproteobacteria bacterium
GGCGACCACCGAGATCTACACTCTTTCCCTACACGACGCTCTTCCGATCTTGCCCGCACATGAAGCGCATCAGCCTCGAGAAGATCTACGACAGCCTCAGGTATATGCAGCACGAGGTGCATGTCGATCCGACCGTCGCCGAGAGGGCGCGCCGAGCGGTCGAGCGCATGGTGAACCTGACGAGCTGATCCCGACCCGTGCGGCGTAATGAACTCCGGTTCTTTGCGCCGCACGTTTCTCCTTCGAACCAGCGCTTCACCTCGACCGTTGGGAGACGACGAATGAGTGACCGGATGACCGCGAAGGGGACGTTCCGCCCGGCAGGCGCGCCGCGCTCCACGGGCGACATCGTCATCGTCGGCGCCGGCCTCGCCGGACTGTTCACCGCGCTGCGCCTCGCGCCCACGCCCGTCACGGTGGTCGCCGCCGCGCGGCTCGGCGAAGGCGCGTCGAGTGTGTGGGCGCAGGGTGGCGTCGCCGCTGCCGTCGGTGAGGGCGACAGCGCGGAGAAGCATACGGCCGATACGCTCGCTGCAGGCGCCGGTATCGTCGATCCCGAGGTGGCGCATCTGGTCGCCGACGAAGCGGCCGACCGCATCGCCGATCTCGTCGCTTTCGGCGTGCCGTTCGATCGCGACACCAGCGGCGGCTTCGTACTGTCGCGCGAGGCCGCGCACTCGGAGAAGCGAGTCGTACGCGTGGCCGGTGATCGCGCCGGCGCCGCGATCATGCAGGCGTTGATCGCGCGCGTGCGCGAGACGCCGTCGATCCGCGTGCTCGAGGGTTACGAGGCGATCGACCTCATTCACCAGCAGGGCAGCGTCAGCGGCGTCCGCCTCAAGCGCGGCGCGGGCACGAGCGCGGTCACGGGCGCAAGGTCCTCACGTACCGACACCTACGAGCTGTTGCCCGCCCGCGCCGTCGTGCTGGCGACCGGCGGCATCGGCGCGCTCTATCGCGTCACGACCAACCCGGCTTACGCACGCGGCGAAGCGCTGGCGTTCGCAGCCCGCGCCGGAGCGGTCATCGCCGACGCCGAGTTCGTGCAGTTCCACCCGACCGCGCTCGATGTCGGCGCCGATCCCGCCCCGCTCGCATCGGAAGCGCTGCGCGGCGAAGGCGCGCTCCTCGTCGACGGCACCGGCCGCCGCTTCATGCCCGGCGTGCACCCGTCCGCCGAACTCGCGCCCCGCGACATCGTCGCTCGCGCCGTGGCCAGCGAGATCGCCGCCGGCCGCCAGCCCTACCTCGATTGCCGCGCGGCCATTGGCGCGCGCTTCCCCGAGTTGTTCCCGACCGTTTACGCGCACTGCCGCGCCGCCGGTATCGATCCTGTGCGCGAACCGATCCCGGTGGCACCTGCCGAGCACTATCACATGGGCGGCATCGCCACCGACACGCGCGGGCGCACCAGCGTCGCCGGGCTTTGGGCGGTCGGCGAGGTCGCCTCGACCGGGCTGCATGGCGCCAACCGGCTGGCCTCGAACTCGCTGCTCGAGGCCGTCGTGTTCGCGGCGCGCGTCGCCGACGACATCGCCGGCACGGTGCGCGACGGCCGCGTCCTCGAAGCCGCGGCGCTGCATCCGGTGCGGACTTCGATGCCGATGTCGAGCCGTGAACGCGAGGCGATCCACGACGAGTTGCGCGACATCATGAACGCCGAGGTCGGGGTCGTGCGCCATCGCCACGGTCTGGCGCGGGCGCTGATCCGACTGGCGGAGTTGGCCGACGAGGCGCATGGCGATGCGCAGCTCGCCAACATGCTGCTGACGGCGCGCTTCGTCACCGCTGCGGCGCTGCTGCGTGCGGAAAGCCGTGGCGGCCACTATCGCAGCGATTTCCCCGAAGCCGATCCGGCGCAGGCCAAGCGCAGCTTCATGACGCTCGGCGAACTCGAGGCCTTCGAAGCCCGCATGCGCGCCTCGACGATAGCGGCGGGTGCCGAAGCGTTCCTCGCCTGCGATGCGGAGGTCGCGTGCGCGCCGTGAAGAAGAGCACCGCGAGCCCATCGGCCGTTGCAGAGGTCCACGTCTCCGATCTCGCACCGCTGCCGGCGACCGTGATCCGCCGCGCCGTCGCCGATGCGCTGGCCGAGGACCTCGGGCTCGTCGGCGACATCACGACGAACGCGACCATTCCCGCGACGACCATGGCCCGCGCCGTGATGGTTGCACGCAAGCCGGGCGTGATCTCGGGTGTCGATGTCGCCATCGCCGCCTTCCGCGAGGTGGACGAGCGTGTGCGCGTGACGGCGGTCCACGGTGACGGCTCCACCGTCTCGCCCGGTGATGTGGTGTTGCGTATCGAGGGCCCGGCGCGCGCCATCCTGACGGGCGAGCGCGTCGCGCTCAACTACATGGGCCGCATGTCGGGCATCGCCACACTCACCCGCCGCTACGTCGACGCGGTCGAGGGCACGGCGGCGAAGATCGTCGATACGAGAAAGACGACGCCAGGCCTGCGCGCGTTCGAGAAATAT
>CALFEM010000388.1 GCA_937950105.1 uncultured Alphaproteobacteria bacterium
CCGGCCAGAACGGCGAAGCGGTTGTTGGCAAAGATCATGCGCCCCGTGCCGTCGATGGTGCCGTCGATGACGGCGCCGTCACCGCCCTTCCAGAACAGCCGGCCGATGGCGAACGCCGGCCTGACGAACAGGAAATCGTACAGTTCGTCGAAGTACCACTTGTTGAGGAAGAACAGGTAGAGCGGGCGGAACGCACGCGCGGTCGCGTCCGGCAGCCAGGGTGCGGCGATGTAGTAGAGATACGACAGCGCGAACCCGGCCAGCATGGCGATGGACGCCGACCACATCACCCACTCCGGTGGATGGTGCCCGTGGCCGCCGCCGTGCGCCGCTTCCGCCGCATGCCCTGCGGCCGCCGTCGCGGCGGGTGCCGCGTGGCCGGTCATTGCGCCGACCGCCTGATGCACGTCGCTCGCCGCCGTCGCGGTCGCGGCGGACACCGCGCCGCCCGAGTTGGCGATCGCCTTGTCCCAGAACAGGTCGAACATGTCGCCGATGAAGTACGGCTGGAAGATGTAGCCCGCGACCACGGCACCGACGGCGAGCACCGCCAGCGGGATCAGCATCACCACCGGGCTCTCGTGCGCGTGCTTGAACGTGTCGGGCTCGGCGCGCGTCTTGCCGTGGAAGGTCATGAACATCAGCCGCCACGAGTAGAACGACGTCATGAACGCGGCGATGACGAGCAGCCAGAAGGCATAGTTGCCGGGCGTGTGGCCCATGTAGACCTGCTCGACGATGGCGTCCTTGGAGTGGAAGCCGGCGAAGCCGCCGATGTGCGGGATGCCGACGCCCGTCAGCGCCAGCGTGCCGATCAGCATCATGGCCCAGGTGAAGCGGATCTTCGGTGCGAGGCCGCCCATGTTGCGCATGTCCTGCTCGTGGTGCATGGCGTGGATGACGGAGCCCGCACCGAGGAACAGCAGCGCCTTGAAGAAGGCGTGCGTGAACAGGTGGAAGATGCCCGCGCCATACGCCGACACGCCGAGTGCCGCAAACATGTAGCCGAGCTGCGAACAGGTCGAATACGCGATCACGCGCTTGATGTCGTTCTGCACGAGGCCGACCGTGGCGGCGAAGAACGCGGTTGCGGCGCCGACCGCGGTGACCACCTGCAAGGTGAACGGCGCCAGCTCGAACAGCGGCGACAGGCGCGCCACCATGAACACGCCGGCGGTGACCATGGTCGCCGCATGGATGAGCGCCGACACCGGCGTCGGGCCTTCCATGGCGTCCGGCAGCCAGGTGTGCAGCAACAGCTGCGCCGACTTGCCCATGGCGCCCATGAACAGCAGCAGCGTCAGCGTCGTCATGACGTCGACCTGGTAGCCGAGGAAATTCATGGTGGCGCCCTTGGCGCCGGGCGCGGCGGCGAAGATGGCGTCGAAGCTGATCGAGCCGAACATCCAGAACACGCCGAAGATACCGAGGGCGAAGCCGAAGTCGCCGACGCGGTTGACCACGAACGCCTTGATGGCGGCGGCGTTGGCCGAGGGCTTCTCGTACCAGAAACCGATCAGCAGGTAGGAGGCGAGACCGACGCCCTCCCAGCCGAAGAACATCTGCAGCAGGTTGTCGGCGGTCACCAGCATGAGCATGGCGAAGGTGAACAGCGACAGGTAGGCGAAGAAGCGCGGCCGGCTCGGGTCCTCGTGCATGTAGCCGATCGAGTAGAGATGCACGAGCGACGACACCGTGTTGACGACGACCAGCATGACGGCGGTGAGCGTGTCGATCCTGAGCGACCACGACACGTCGAGATCGCCGCTCGTCACCCAGCGCAGGATCGGCACGCGCGCCGTCTCGGTGCCGAGGCCGACGCGGAAGAAGACGATCCACGACAACACGGCGGCGGTCAGCAGCAGGCCGGTCGTGACGATCTCGGAGGCGCGCGCACCCATGGCGCGGCCGAACAGCCCGGCGATGAGCGCGCCGATCAGGGGCAGGAAGACGATCGCTTCGTAAATCATTGTAGTTGCCCCTTGGTCATGCCCTGCCGCGAAAGCCGGGAGTAGGGAGTTGGGAATAGGGAATAGGACCGCGCAACGAGGAGATGCGTCATCGACTCTCTTTCGCCTGCAGTGCCCTGATGAGGGCTCTCAGCAACTTGCCGACGTCCTCGCAGCTCGCCAGAACCGGATCGGCATCCTGCTTGGTTAGCAATTCGACCGTCTGCGCCAGAATGAGGTGCGTCTCCAGCTCCTTCAGAGAACCTTGTGCAATCCTCAGGAACTGGATGTAGGCGCCGGTATTCTCCCGACCATTGCCCTCGGCTATGTTGGCGGGGATGGACGAGGCGGCCCTTCGTATCTGAGCGGTGAGACCGAACATCTCGGAGTGCGGGAACGACCTGGTCGAGCGATAGCAAAGCGCCGCCAGCGCCATAGCCTTCTGCCAGACGACCAGTTCCCGATACGATTGGATTGACGACACCGCTCATCACGTCCCTATTCCCCACTCCCTATTCCCAATTCCCTCTCACATCAGCCCTTCATCATGTTGATGTCTTCGACCGCGATGGAGCCGCGGTTGCGGTAGTAGACGACGACGATGGCGAGGCCGATCGCCGCCTCGGCCGCCGCGACCGTCAGCACGAACAGCGCGAACACCTGCCCGACGAGATCGCCGAGATAGGTCGAGAACGCGACCAGGTTGATGTTGACCGCGAGCAGCATCAGCTCGACCGACATCAGGATGACGATGACGTTCTTGCGGTTGAGGAAGATGCCGAGGATGCCGAGCGTGAACAGGCACGCCGCCACCACCAGGTAATGCGCCAATCCGATCGTCATCGTCCCGTCCACCTCGTCCCGTCCCGCGCCCGCGTGGGCGACAGGAAAATTCTCTCTCAGCGCACCGCGCCCGCCATCCAGGCCAGCGCCAGCAGCACGAACGGCGCGGCGATCGCCAGCACCAGAAACCTGTTCTCGCGGCTCATCAAGGCCTCGAGCCGCGCCTTCCATTCCTGCCGGCGCCGCTCGCGCCGCGCCGCCTTCAGCCACTTCCAGTCGTCCCCCTGCCGGAACAATTTCTCCGGCAGCTCGCGCGGCGAGCCTTGCTCCCTCAAATCTTCTGGCTCATTCACCGGCGGAATGCCTACGCCGACGAAAGAACCACCAAGCCGCCCCCCAACAGACCAGCGAGACGGGAACCCAGAAGAAGGCAAGGACCAGAGGCATATGAGAAGGAGCAGCCCCTAGTTGCTTGTTGAACATCTGGTCCCACACGAACACTCCCAATAAGACCGCAAGCCACACCGGCATTGCGAATCCAAACCTCATATTCCCCAGAACCACTCCCAGCAGGACAGGACCTCCCACCACCACCAGAAGCTCCGTCATGTCGTTCACCGCTGCGCCTCGGCCGACGGCACGATGGCCTGACCGGGCGCCACCTTGACCACCTCGATCGCCGTCGCCGGCGTGCGATTGACCTGCGCCGAGATCGACTGGCGCTTGACGCCTTCCTTGTGGCGTAGCGTCAGCACGATGGCGCCGATCATGGCGACCAGCAGCACCAGCCCCGCGCCCTGGAAGAAGTAGACGTACTTCGTATAGAGGATGCGCCCGAGCGCTTCGGTATTGGCAATGCCGGAGCCCGGAGCCGGTGCCGCCGCCGCGAGCTGCTTGCCGATGCCGAGGTCGAAGCCCTTGACCGCGAACATGACGATCAGCTCGGCCAGCACGAGGCCGCCGACAAGCAGGCCGACCGGCGCATTCTTGATGAAGCCGGCGCGCAGCTCGGCGAAGTCGACGTCGAGCATCATGACGACGAACAGGAACAGCACGGCGACGGCGCCGACGTAGACGATCACCAGCAGCATGGCCAGGAACTCGGCGCCGAGCAGCACGAACAGGCCAGCCGCGTTGAAGAACGTGACGATCAGGTACAGCACCGCGTGCACCGGATTGCGCGCGGTTATGACGAGCGCGCCGAACAGCACGGCGAGGATCGCGAACAGGTAGAAGAAGAAGGCCGTCAGCGTCATGTCGCTCACCTGTACTTCGCGTCGAGCGCGAGGTTCTTCGCGATCTCGCGTTCCCACCTGTCGCCGTTCGCGAGCAGGCGCGCCTTGTCGTAGAAAAGCTCCTCGCGCGTCTCGGTCGCGAACTCGAAGTTCGGCCCCTCGACGATCGCTTCCACGGGGCACGCCTCCTGGCAGAGACCGCAGTAGATGCACTTGGTCATGTCGATGTCGTAGCGCGTGGTGCGGCGCGTGCCGTCGTTGCGGCGCGGCCCTGCCTCGATGGTGATGGCCTGCGCCGGGCAGATCGCCTCGCACAGCTTGCAGGCGATGCAGCG
>CALFEM010000389.1 GCA_937950105.1 uncultured Alphaproteobacteria bacterium
CCACCGAGATCTACACTCTTTCCCTACACGACGCTCTTCCGATCTGGTGGCGGAGCGGCGGGCGCCGTCACTGCCGCCTTCGGCTTCTGCAACGACGCCGTGACTGCGGGTTCCGATTTGATGACCGGGACCTTGGCGTCCTGCCGGGCGCCGCTGCTGCCCGCGCCGAGCATCTGCATCAGCGAATCTTTGTTGTTGGCGATGAACCAGCCGCTGGCGCCGATCGAGGCGATCAGCACCGTCGCCAGCACGAGCGTTTTGGCCCGGCTGCGGCGCGGCGGTTCGTACTCGTCCTCGTCGGCATATTCGGCCGAGCTGCGCGTAACGGCGGTTCCGGCCGTGCTGGCGGCCGGCCCCATGGTTGCGGGACCGGTTTGCGGGCGGCCGGCGCTGGTCATATCGGCGGTGTGTGGAGCCTGCGAGCGTGTGCCCGGCTGCGTGCGCGGGTCGCTCTGCTGATACGGCTGCGGTCCTGCCGGTCCCGGCTGCGCGGCCGCGGTCGGACGCGCGGTACTTTGTTGCCGTCCTGCCGACGACATGCCGGCGGCCATGCGGCCGGCGTCGTTCGCCTTCGGTGCGGCTGGGGTCTGCTGCGTCTGCGTCTGCGGCTGCGGATTGGGCTGCTGCGCTTGCGGCTGCGGGCCGCTGCTGGCCGTACTCGCCGGTGCGCTGCGCGGGAGCGGCGGGTCGACGGGAACCTGCGGCCGAGGCGGGAACACCTGCAGCGCCGGGCGCCATTCGCTGAATCCCGGTCGCCAGATCAGGTCGGTCGGCCGCAGATGCGCGCCCTCCACGAACAGGCGCATCTCGGCGTCGCTCAGTGGTCCGTGCTGCTGGCCATCGCGCGCGATGTACCATTGAACGTCGCCGATCGGTCCTGCCCCCGATGCCGAGGAGCCCGCGCCGTCCGATCCCGTAGTGCCAGTCATTCCGCAACCTGCCCTTGGTCGGCTCCTGCCCGGTCGACCTCATCGCTCACAGCGTACGCAACAAAGTGGACCGATGCCGTTGTGGAGCCTCGCTGCCGTAGCGTCAATCTGCCGGGCGGCGTCATGCATGCCATCCGCACTCCATTCGTGCCTCGTACCGTGACGCACCCCGTTCTTGACATGAACAAACAGGCAATTCCGCGGCATGGCCCCGGTCGAAAAGCGTGTCGGCCCTCTACGAACCGGCACAGCGGATGTTCCGGGTTTCGAGAAGGGGTTGGAGAGTCGCCGCAGGACGAGTATAAACTTTAGTATTGTAGTGACGAGCCTGGGGAAGCCATGACAGCTCGATTGACCGTCCCTCTCGGGGTTATTGTTGCGCGGGAGGCGAACGAGCATCCTTGGGAGCAGGACCGCTGGCGCACCGTCGGAGTGTGCATCGACGCGCTCGACAAGGCTGACTGGCGCCGTCATCGCCGCCTCGATGCCCATTATCACACGGCGACGTTGCCGCTGACGCTGCAGCGCAAGGAAACCCTGTCGTATCGCGTCAACCTGACCAACGGCGAGCCCACGCTGTACGTGGTTTTGCGGTACGATCCGACATTGGCCCAGGATGGTGCGATCACGGTGCGCTGGGTGACCGCGTCGCCGCTGGACGCGCAGTCGCACACCGATCCGGCGCTGGACTGGGTGGATCGCGTGCCGATGCCCGCCCGCCTCATCAGCATCGTCGAGGGGTTCGTCGCCAGCGATTGCGATCAGGTCGAGGTGCTCGAGAGCCATGCCTCGCCGCAACTGATCGTGCACCGCGACGAGCTGAGGCCGTCTGCCGACGAGGCCTGAGGCTGGCCGGTTGCTTTCCGACAGGGTTGAAGGTTATCCCGGGCCGTCGGGCGCCGGCGGCCACGATCTGCCGGGGGCGGGTCTGCGCCAATGCCGGTAGCCGGGCTCCGGGCCGGTCGGGGCGGTTGCAGAACAGTCAACAAGGACAGCAGGGCATGAGCGAGAGTTCGTCCAGCGGCGCGCATCGCGATGGATCAGACCGCCCGGACCTAGATGCCGACCGTGGCCCCGGTACCGCGTGCGGCGTCAGTATACGGCTGGAGGAGCAGGCGGTGCTCGAGGGCTACGCGCGCGAAGCCGGCAGCTCGGCGGCCCCGTTAGCGGCACGGTTCATGGCCAGATCCGGCGGCTGTGCGGTGGAAGCGGCACAAGACGCTGCGGTCACAGCGGATACTCTCCGGCCGGCGCCGGTCCGGAGTCGTTGATGGATCGTGACCGCATCGTCGGCGTGATGCTCGCGGGCGGCCAGTCGCGCCGCATGTTCGCCGCCGACCCGGCCGGCGGCGACAAGGGACTGCTCGATCTCGCCGGCAAACCCATGATCGCGCATGTACTCGACAGGCTGAGCCCTCAAGTCGGCGCGTTGGTCGTCAATGCCAACGGTGATCCGTCACGCTTCGCCCGCTTCGAACTGCCGGTGGTCGCCGATACCCTCGGCGGCTTCGTCGGGCCGCTCGCCGGCGTGCTCGCCGGCATGCGCTGGGCGGAGCGCAATCGTGTCTCCGCAAGCCATGTCGTCACTGTTTCGGCCGATGCACCGTTCCTGCCGCGCGATCTCGTCGGGCGGCTGGCGCAAGCCCTGGCGGCGGCGCCGGCCGGCGAGCGCATCGCCCTGGCGCGCTCCGGCGGCCATCTGCATCCGGTCATCGGCCTCTGGCCGGTCGATCTTGCCGACGATCTCGAGATCGCGCTCGAGTCCGGCCTGCGCAAGGTGCTGGCCTGGACCGACCGTCATGGTACGCTCGGTGTCGATTTCGAGGACGAGTTGGTGAACGGCCGGCCGGTCGACCCGTTCTTCAATGCCAATACGCCGCCGGAGCTCGAAGAGGCGCGTCAAATCCTTGCCGCGATCTGAGAAGCGGGCCACATATCGAGCAACGAGAACAGAACAACCGATGAGCTGCGCGTGACCAGAGCCTCGCCCTCGCGACAAACTCCCATCATCGGCGTCGCCGGCTGGAAGAAGTCCGGCAAGACGACGCTGACCACGCGGCTGGTGGAGGCGTTCGCACGGCGCGGCCTCAAGGTCGCCACCGTCAAGCACGCCCATCACGCCTTCCAGATCGACGATGCCGAGACCGACAGCGCGCGCCACCGCCGCGCCGGCGCCGAACAGGTTGCGATCGTCTCCGGTGCGCGCTGGGCCATCGTCACCGAGCTTGCCGGCGCGCCGGAGCCGAATTTCGAGGAGGTGATTGCGGCGCTCGATCCCGCCGACCTCATCATCGTCGAGGGCTACAAGACCGCGCCGATTCCGAAAATCGAGGCGCGCCGCACGGCATCGTTCACGAAGCGGCCGCTGTCCGCCGAGGACCCGAACGTGATCGCCATCGCCGCCGATCATGCTGTCGAGGGCGAGAGCGTGCCGGTGTTCGGGCTCGACGACATCGAGGATATTGCGAACTTCATCGATGCGGCCATCGGTCCGCTCGACGGGCGCATCGCACGGGCGGTTGCCGAAGTGCGGGCGGCGGCGGCGCTGGCCCGGCCGGTTCGCCGGTCGCGCGACGCCGCAGCGAACGACGCCCGCGAGCCGCTCGACCAGCACGCGGTTGCGGCTATGCCGGGTGGCGCTGACAAGGACGAGACATGACCGGTTGCAGGGGGCTCAGGCGGGCACTCGGCGCGGCCGCGCTGATCGTGTTGTCCGGCATGGGGACGGCGCTGGCCGCCGATCCGCGCCTGCCGCCCGGGCAGGACCCCGGCGGCCAGGCGATCGCCTTCATCTCGGGCGGCATCGACTATGCTTCGGAACGGATCGTGTCGCGCGTCGCGCGTGATGGCGAAGGTGAGATCATCGGCTGGGACTTCGTCGACAACGACCGCTTTCCCTATGTCGCCACGACGGCGACACCGGCTGATCCCGAGGCGGTCGATGCGACGTCTGCGGCGGCGGCGCTGGTGCAGGCCTATGCCCACGGGCGCATGGTGCCGGTGCGGATCGCGTCCGGCGATCCGATGGCGCTGGCGCGCGCGATCGGCTTCGTCACCGGCACACCGGCGCGTATCGTCGCCATCGGCGTGCCGCTGTCGAGCCCGGATATGCGGCGTGTGGTGCGCGAAGCCTCGCAGCGGTTCAGGGATCATCTGTTCGTTGTCGCCGCCGATCTGCCGGAACGGACCTCCGCGAAATCCGATGTGCCGGTGCCTAAGACGGCCGACGCCACCCCCGCTGCCGACACGCTCATGAACCTCGGCAACGTGCTCGTGGTCGCCGCCGCGCCGAGCGTCGACGGACGCCGCGCCGCCAGCGTGCTCGACGCCGTCGACATGATCGTCGTGCCGCGCGGCTCGACCATGTTCGTCGCGCCACCAGCCGCGCCGCCGCGCAACGATGTCGAGGCAGTGGCGCTCGCGTCCGCATCGGCGGCGTGCCAGGGTCACGGGCGCCCCGACGGCGCGCTGCTCGGCTCGGCGGCCAAGGCAGCGACGCTCGACGCCGCCCGCCCGCTCGAGGGCAACCGCGCCGTGCGGCTGCTCGACCAGATGTGCTGGTACGGCGGCAAGCGCATGTGAATCGCTGCGTCAGCGGCGACCCGGCCTATCGCAGGAGAACACCCGTGAAAGAGTTCGAGGTGCGCCCGACACCCGAAGACCCGCGCCTGTCGCGCTCGGTCGAGGGCATCGATCACGAGGGCCGCGCGGTCGTCACCGACGTCGTCACCGAGCGCCCGCTGACGCTGTTTCTCAACGCGCGCGAGATCGTCACCATGATGACGATCGGCGATCATCCCGATCTGCTCGCGGTCGGCTTCCTGCTCAATCAGGGCATGCTGAAGCCGGACGACCGCATCACGGCCATCGATCATGACGACGAGATCTCGACCATCGTCGTGCGGACCGAGCGCCAGACCGACTACGAGGAGAAGCTGAAGAAGAAGGTGCAGACGTCGGGCTGCGCGCAGGGCACCGTGTTCGGCGACCTGATGGACGAGTTCGATGGGGTGCGCCTGTCTGCGGACGCGCGCATCCACACGTCGTGGCTCTATGCGCTGACGAAGAAGATCAACACCGAGCCGAGCCTCTATCTGAAGGCCGGCGCGATCCATGGTTGCGTGTTGTGCAAAGCGGATCGGCCGCTGGTCTATATGGAGGACGTCGGCCGCCACAACGCCATCGACAAGATCGCCGGCTACATGTTCCTCAACGCGGTTCCGCCCGACGACAAGATCTTCTACACGACCGGCCGGCTGACCTCGGAGATGGTCATCAAGTGCGTGAAGATGCGCGTGCCGATCCTCGTTTCGCGCTCGGGCTTCACGGCGTGGGGCGTCGAGTTGGCGAGGAAGGCCGGGCTGACGCTGATCGGGCGGGCGCGCGGCCGGCGTTTCGTTGCGCTGTCGGGCGCCGAGCGCATCGTCTTCGACAGCGATCCGGCGGAGGCGGCGGAGGATGACCGGCGCTCGCATCGCAAGGGGGCAATGCCCGACGACTGATCCGGACACGTGCGCAGATGCAACACCGGCTCGCGTTCTTTGCTCGGGACGGCGTGTCGCAGTTGTCCGCGATCCGTGCCCGCCGCATAACAAGCCTATGGCAATGTTCAGGACCAGGGTGTGGAGAAGCTTCGCTGCAGCGCTCGCGCTGCTCGGCGTGCTCACCTATGCCACGGTCCTGCCCTGGCACACGAGCGCCATGGCCGCGCAGCGCTCGGTTGAAGGAACGCTGCTGGCTGGGCTGACGGCGATCTGTCATCCGGGGATCGAGACGGCGGCGTCGCAAGCTGCGGCCGATCCGTCGAGCGGCACCGCGCCGGCAGACGCTCAGGTGCACTGTCCGCTTTGTCTCGCGCTCGCTTCGGTTGCCCTCGCGGTACTGCCGGTGGTCGCGCTCGGCCTGCCCGAGCCGGATGCCCGCTCGCATTTCGCGCTCCTGTCCGATGCCGACGCCGCGCCTGCGGTACGCATCCCACCGCAAAGCCGTGGCCCACCGCTGATCGGCTGAAAGCTGCTTCGTGTGCTGGCGCGAGATCGGAAGAGCACACGTCTGAAC
>CALFEM010000390.1 GCA_937950105.1 uncultured Alphaproteobacteria bacterium
GACTGGAGTTCAGACTGTGCTCTTCCGATCTTCATCACGCGGGTCGTATTGGGCCCGTTGGGTTTTCGTCGGCCTGCTGCGGCCCGGGGCCTGCGCCTCGTCGCCGCCGAGTATTCGCGCCTCGACAAGAACCTCTGGCTGGTCCGCTCCAACGCCACCGCCGACGGCATCGCCAACGCCGTCATGCCCGGCGTCGGCCGGCGCGACGAGATCCGCGTCATGGAGATCGGTGCCGAGATGGTCCACTATCAGGCGTCGCTGACCTGGAACGTCGCCCGCCTCGACGCCGACGAGCTGCTTGGCCTCAGGCACTGACCGGCAAGCGCCTCCGCTCGCGGTGCCGTCCCCGCCGGCAATCGTGCTCGCGTCCACGGCAGCCGATCAGCAGCGGCTGCCGTTTTTCGTTGCGGCATGGAAGCGCGCCGCGCCGCGAGCCGGCCGGACCCGACACCCGCCCCTTGCCGCTGACGGGGGCGGACGGTACACGTCACTGGACCCAATTCCCGCCAGAGGCGTCATGTTCGAACTGTTCAACTTCATCAGCCAGCTCATCACGGCTTACATCTTCATCGTGCTCGCCAGCGTCATCTTCAGCTGGCTCATCGGCTTCGGCATCATCAACCCGTACAATCAAATTGCCCGCACGGTCTGGAACTTCCTGCAGGCGGTGACCGAGCCGGCGCTGGCACCGATCCGTCGCATGATGCCGGACTTCGGCGGCATCGACATCTCGCCGGTGATCCTGCTGCTCGGCCTGCAGTTCATCCAGTCGGTGATCCTGCCGAACCTGTATCGACTGGTCGCGTGACCGGGCCGGCCGACATGCCCTGGCGGCAGACGGCCGACGGCCTGGTTGTGCGCGTGCGGCTGACGCCGAAAGCCTCGCGAGACGGCGTCGAAGGGATCGAGGCGACCGCCGAGGGACCCGCGATCAAGGCCCGCGTGCGCGCGGTACCGTCCGACGGCGAGGCAAATAGCGCCGTTGCGAAACTCGTCGCCGAATGGCTCGATGTGCCAAAGAGTGCGGTGACGCTGGTGTCGGGGGGAAAGTCCCGGATCAAGTCGCTCGCCGTACGCGGCGATGCCGCAGCGTTGGTGCGCCACATCGCACTGAAGCTCGGGTGCTGAGGGCGGCGAGGCCCGACGCGAATTCAACGAGAACAACAACGGCCAAATCGGCCCAACACGAGGGAGAGAAACGACCCATGACGGCAAAGATCATCGACGGCAAGGCGATCGCCGCGGACGTGCGCAAGAAGGTCGCCGCCGATGTTGCCAGCATCAAGGCTGCGCACGGCTTCGTGCCGGGGCTCGCGGTGGTGCTGGTCGGCGAAGACCCGGCGAGCAAGGTCTACGTCAAGAACAAGGCCGAGCAAACGGTCGAGACGGGCATGCTGTCGTGGGAGCACAAGCTTCCCGCCGAGACCTCCGAGGCCGGTCTGCTGGCGCTCGTGCACAAGCTCAACAACGACCCGGCCGTGAACGGCATCCTCGTGCAGTTGCCTCTGCCGAAGCACATCAACTCCGAGAAGGTCCTGAACGCGATCGATCCCGACAAGGATGTCGACGGCTTCCACCCGACCAACGTCGGCCGGCTGTGGATCGGCGCGCGCAGCCTCGTGCCCTGCACGCCGACCGGCTCGCTGATCCTGGCGCAGACGGTGGTGCCGAAGCTCGCCGGCCTCGACGCCGTGGTGATCGGCCGCTCCAACATCGTCGGCAAGCCGATGGCCTCGCTGCTGCTGGCGCAGAGCTGCACTGTGACGGTGGCGCATTCCAAAACCAAGGATCTGCCGGGCGTCGTCCGCCGCGCCGATCTCGTGGTCGCCGCCGTGGGCATCCCCGAGTTCGTCAAGGGCGACTGGATCAAGCCGGGCGCAACCGTGATCGACGTCGGCATCAATCGCGTGCCGAAGGGCGACGGCAAGACCAGGCTGGTCGGCGATTGCGAGTACGACAGCTGTGCGGCGGTGGCGGGTGCCATTACGCCGGTGCCGGGCGGCGTCGGCCCGATGACCATCGCCTGCCTGTTGAAGAACACCGTCGAAGCCGCCCTGATGCAGAAGGGCTTGCCGGCGCTGGTGTGACCTGACGGAACCGGCATCCGCACCTTGCGGAAGCCGGTTCCATCAAGGCTCGACGGTGTAGCGGATGCACGAGTAGGTCAGCGGGCGAAACTTTTTCGCCGAGAGCTTTTCGACAGGGATAGCCCCGCTCACGGTCTGGCTGCGGAGATCGTCCGGCGTGAAGTAGACGAGCGAATAGCTCTGCGTGCCGTCACTGCCGATATCGGCGACGACCGTCTTGTAGATCAGTTCGAACGTCTTGCCCTTGTCCTTCTCGCTGATGGTGCAGTTGGTCGCGAACGTCACCACCGATGTTCCATCCCCGGGCAGGACGTTGCTGATGCGCCTCCACTGGGTTCGATCGGTGCACGAAAGGTCAGCCCCGCCGGGATAGATGAGTATTTCGGAGTTCTGGTTCGAGACCAGTCGCGGCGCACCATCGTTCTGAAATACCGTGTCGGCCAAGAACCTGACGCCGGGTGCAAGTGACCTCTCATGCACCTCTGCGCACTTCGAGAAATCGAGCGCTCGCTTGCTCACAGTGACGAGCGGATGATTGAGCGATGCTGCAGGAATCGCGCTCGACTCGTGACCTCGGGCGTTCGGCTTGCCAGCGTTGGCGCTACCGCCATCCTGCGGAGCAGATTTGGGCGTGGGCCCGGCGGCGTTCGCAGCAACGGCCTTCCCGTCGGGCACCAACACCCAGAAGCCGATGATCTGGTCGTAGTACGCCGGGTTCTGCTGGTGTTTCACCGTCGCCGCCAGCGCCGAAACGTCGTTCTGAACCTGCTTGGCGAGCGCCACGTGCGTCAGGCCTCGCTGCTCGATCCACGGCAACAGCTTGCGCGTGAAGATCGAATTGGGATCGGGATCGCCGTCCGACAGCCGGTCGAGCGCCATCTGGCCAATGCCCGCAGAGAACAGCACGAAAACGCCACTCGGCGGATCGATCCGTGCCAAGCCTCTCGCGACACCCAGATTTCGCGTTCCCGAAGTCAGAAACGGATTGTCGCGGCAGGCATCGAGGACCAGCAGGGTAGACGCCGCGCCTCGCTGCTGAACCTCGCGAATGATCTTGTCTACGGCGAAGGCTTCGCTCGCAACGACGCTCGCATCCGCGGACGACAGGACCGGCATGTCGGCGGCAACGAGGTAATTCTCAGCTCCGATCGCGACCCCGTGACCGGCAAAGAAGAAAAAGGCCTCGTCCCCTTTTTGCAGCGTGCCATAGAACTGGGACAGCTTGAACGCCATGTCGCGGCGTGCGACGTTCTCGGCCAGCACCGTTTCAACGCCTATGCGCGAGAACACAGCGGCAACCGCCCGCGCATCGCTCGTGGCCTTTTTCAGAGACGGTACATTGTGGTAGCTGTCGATGCCGATGACCAGCCCAACCCGCTTTGCCATTGCAGCGGGCGCAGCCGCAATGGCCGCGAAAGCAAGAACGATAAGTCGCGCCGTGATCGAACGGAACATGTGCGCCCCCGGTTATGCCGCTGACTGAATACACCAATCGGCAGTCGCTGGGCAGCACTTTTGACGTGACGAACCTCACCTGAGATTTGGCGGTCCACGCGAGAAGAACCAGCCGCCGCCTCGCTCGGTCCGAGCGTTGTCTGCATCACACGAACGTGGCGCTGTGCTCGAGGTACTTGATGAAGTCGGGGTCCTTTCGGATCTCGATCGGCAGCGGCAGACTCGCTACGGATTCGAAGAACGGCGCATGCTTGCCGGCAGCGTTGGCGAGCGTTTGGCAATATCGGCGCCGGCTTTCGTGTCGCCGCGAATGAACCGCAGGTGGTCCGCCAGTTCCCTGTTCGCCAGCTCGACATTGCCGCCGTGCTTGGCGCGCAACTGCTGATACGAGAGCGTGCTGAGGTAAAGCGCGTAGCGCTGCTCGAATTCGCCCGGTCGCGAGCGAAATTCGCTGCGTGTTGTGTGCCGGTCGAATTGCTCCGGGTGCGCAGAATTTTCTGCTTCGGCTAAACCGTCCACTTCAGGAAATTGGCGATCAGTTTCAGCCCGAGGCTCTGACTCTTTTCCGGGTGGAACTGCGTGCCCGCCATATTGCCGCGCGCCACGAATGCCGTGATCGGGCCGCCGTAATCAGTGCGCGCCACGACATCCGCGTCGCTCGCCGCCACCAGATGATAGGAATGCACGAAATAGGCGTGCAGACCGCCGGCGCCTGTCGGGATGCCGGCGAGCAGCGCGTGCGGTGTCACCACGTCGAGCGTGTTCCAGCCCATGTGCGGGATCTTCAGCGACGGGTGGGCGGGCGTGATGTGGCGCACCTCGCCCGAGATCCAGTCGAGCCCATCGGTGACGCCATGCTCCAGGCCGCGTGTCGCCATCAGTTGCATGCCGACGCAGATGCCGAGGAACGGCCGGCCCTTGCCACGCACCGTCTCCTCCAGCGCGTCGCGCATCCCCGGCACGGCTTCGAGACCACGCTTGCAATCGGCATAGGCGCCGACGCCCGGCAGCACGACGCGATTCGCCGCGCGCACCACGACCGGATCGCTGGTGACGACGATCTCCGCATTCGCCTCGCTCTCACGCGCCGCGCGCTCGAACGCCTTGGCGGCGGAGTGCAGGTTGCCGGAGCCGTAATCGATGATGGCGACGCGCTGCATTTGGACCCGTGATCGCTGCCCGCAATGCCGTCACCCCGGCGAAGGCCGGGGCCCAGGCACGCATTTTTGCTTACAAGACCGTGTATGGATTCCCGCCTTGGCGGGAAGAAAGTGGAGAGACGCGGCGGCTACTTGCGCCAGAAGGCGAAACGACGCTTCGCCTCCGCCTTGCCGCCAGCCGCCTCGACCGCAGGCCGCGACAGAACCGTGTGCGGCGCCGACACCACTCCCGGATGGCTGCGCAGCGGCGCCTGCGTCGGCAGCCAATGCTCGAAGAAGCGCCGCTCGCACTCGGCTTCGCTGCTGCCCATGACGGAGCCGGCGTTCGCCCAGCCGCGGCGGTCGAGATCGAACACCTGCAACGCATGCGCCTCGAAACCGACAATAGCGTGCAGGCCGACGATGGCCGCGCTGATCCAGCGCGGATCGGCATCGAGCAGATGCACGGCGCCGACCACCGCCGCGATCGCGGCGACGTACAGCGCCACGCCGAGCCAGACGCGGTTCATGACCAGCCAGACCGGCGCCATGAAGAACGCCGACCAGTTGAACCCGTCCTTGAGGAACAGCATTTCCTCGGCGCGCTCGATCCGGTCGATCGCGGGCTGCGGCGGCTCGTGCACAGTGTAGAGAGACATGCTCCGGCTGCTCTGAAACGGCCAAACGGTGATGATCATCCGGTCAGACTGCCTTTCGTCGAGGGCACACGGCCAGCCTGGCGGGGATCGAGCTCGACGGCCTTGCGCAGCGCGCGGGCCAATCCCTTGTAGCAGGTCTCGGCGATGTGATGGTTGTTTTCACCGTAAAGATTGGCGATGTGTAACGTGATGCCGGCGTTCTGCGCGAACGCCTGGAACCACTCGCGAAACAGTTCCGTGTCCATCTCGCCGACCTTGTCGCGCGAGAATTTCACGTCCCATATCAGGTAGGGCCGGCCGGAAACGTCGACGGCGACCCGCGTCATCGTCTCGTCCATGGGCAGGTGCACGTCCGCGTAGCGCGCAATGCCGGCCTTGTCGCCGAGCGCCTTGGCGAACGCCTGGCCGAGGGCGATGCCGCTATCCTCCGCCGTGTGGTGGAAATCGATATGCAGATCGCCCTTGGCCTTCAAGGTGATGTCGATCAGCGCATGGCGGGCCAGCTGTTCCAGCATGTGGTCGAGAAAACCGATACCCGTCGCCACGTCATAGGCGCCGGTGCCATCGAGGTTCACCTCCGCGGTGATCTCGGTCTCCTTGGTCTTTCTCTCGATTTTCGCCTTGCGCGCCACGTCCCGCCTCTTTTTCCGTCGCCTTGCCGCCCTCGCGCCAAGCGTTTATCAGCTTGCCTGACTGCCGACCAGAGGAGGCGCCGCCTCACCGGTCCACCCCCGGGACACGCCGCCCGGCTTGAAGTGGAGCGGCCCGCACACCTTATTCTCCCGGACCATGATCAACCACAGCAACGCTTCCGACATCCCCGGCTCGATCCCATCCTGGCACGCCACCACCATCGTCACCGTCCGCAAGGGCGGACAGGTGGTGATCGCCGGCGACGGGCAGGTCAGCCTCGGCCAGACCATCATCAAGGCCAACGCCCGGAAAGTCCGCCGCATCGGCAAGGGCGACGTCATCGGCGGCTTCGCGGGTGCCACCGCCGATGCCTTCACCCTGTTCGAGCGGCTCGAAGCCAAGCTGGAGCAATATCCGGGCCAGCTTATGCGCGCCTGCGTGGAACTCGCCAAGGACTGGCGTACCGACCGCTATCTGCGGCGGCTGGAAGCCATGATGATCGTCGCCGACGCTTCGACCACCCTGGTGCTGACCGGCACCGGCGACGTGCTCGAGCCGGCCGACCACATCATGGGCATCGGCTCGGGTGGCAACTATGCTCTCGCCGCCGCCCGCGCGCTCGCCGACCAGCCGCTCTCGGCCGAGGAGATCGCGCGCCGCGCCATGGGCATTGCCGCCGACATCTGCGTCTACACCAACGGCAACGTCGTCGTGGAGACGCTGGCGTCGACGCGCTGACAGAACCGCAGTTCGAGCC
>CALFEM010000391.1 GCA_937950105.1 uncultured Alphaproteobacteria bacterium
GACCACCGAGATCTACACTCTTTCCCTACACGACGCTCTTCCGATCTAGTAGGGGAGGGAGACGCCGATGGCGGTGATGCGGTGTCGACGGGCGGGGCCTTGCCTTGCCCGGCTGCCCACAGCTTCCACGCCAGATAGGCGACGACCGCGAGCAGCAGGATGATGGCGATCCACAGCAGGGCGTTGGTCGGCACGGTGAAGGTCATGGGCAGGCAAGGTCCTTGGAGCCATTCGGCGCCGGGCCGTGTGGCCGGGCGTTCGCGTGGCACTCTAACACCGCCGCGCCAGCGGGGAAGACCGCTGGTCCGGTTGCCGTCAACGCGGCGCGGAGGCCCCTTCGGGGCGATAGTCGAGCGTGCCGAGGCTGCGCTCGGCCACCAGCGGCACAATGCCTTCCTTGTCGAGGCGCGCCACCGCTTTGTTCACCTTCCCTGCGTCGCTCAGATACTCGACCGCGAACACGGCCAGCCCGTTCGATCGCGCACGGCGCAGGAGCGACAGTGACTCCGCAACCATACCGCGCGGGTTCGCCGTCTCGTCGTGTTCGACACCGTAGAGCAGGTCTTCCTTGGCGATGGCGTCGATGGCCTCGCGCACGTCGCGCCGCGCGATCAGTTCCTCGGCGTTCTGCATCACCACCAGAAATTGCGGCGCATCCCGCCGCGCCGTCTCGGCGAGCGCGCGGATGAAGCGCACCATGTCGAGTTCGGCCGAGCCGCGCTCGGAAAGCAGCTCCGCGTAGACGTCGGCGCGGTCGAGGTAGACGCCGTCGAAGCCCTGCGCCTTGATGCGCGCGAGATACGTGTCGGCGCTGGGGGTGCTCGCCGCGTAGATCAGGTCCTGCCATCCCGGTTGCCAGAAGCGCACCCGCCAGTTGCCGTCCCAGCGGTCGTTGGCGGCGGCGAGCCACGCCGGCGCCTTGCCAGGCTCGTGCCACTCCTGCCGCCAGTAGAAGCGATAGCGCTCGGCCTCGCCGATCGAGAGATAGGCCAGCACGATGCGGCGCGAGCCGTCGGGGCGCATCTTCATGCGCTCGACCTCGGCGGGCGTGAACTCGCGCACGAAGCGGCGGTTGGCCGAAATGGCGTGATCCGTGACGAAGAGATCGAAGCGCGACGTCGCGATCGCCTCCGGATCGATGAGGCGCAACTGATAGCCCCAGCTTTTCACGCCATTGAGATGCTTGCGGCGGGCGGTCTGTTCAGAGGTGCCGGCTGTGGCCGTGTGATCGGGCAGGGCTCGCACTGCTTGGCGCTCGTCGGCGTAAGCTAGACTGCAAGCAGCAACAGGGAACGCCGCCGCGAGCAGGACCCCAAGCCGCCTCGTCACGTTCGTCATCTCTTGCCGACCCGCTGCTGGCGCCGTGATGGTTCTGTTGCCACGATCCTTCGCGACATAAAACACCCGCGTCGAGTGCCGACCGAGTGCACGTCAAAAATCGGCACCCGGCAGCCACAGCTTGTCGAGGGCGCGCGGCGCGAAGTAGGGGATGAAGCCTTCCGCCCGCCCGCGTCGGGCCGCTTCGGAACTCTTGGCGCGCGCCTTGACGTAATCGACGAAGAACACCGGCCGCCCCGCCGATCGGGCGCGGCGCAGGTAGGCGATCGACTCGCGCACCATGCCGGCGTCGTTGGCCTTCTCGCTGTGGTCGACGCCGTAGAAGAGATCCTCCTTGGCGATGGCGTCGATACTGGCGAGCATGTCGGGCTCCGCCAGCAATTCCTCGGCGTTCTGCAGGATGACGATGAAATCCGGGTTGCGCTTGCGCGCATGCTCGGCGAGCCGCTTGACGAAGGCGACCATGCGGCGCTTCGCGTCCGGGCACTGTTTGGCCACCTCGGAATAGACGTCGACGCGATCGAGGTAGACGCCGTCGAGACCAAGTTCGATCAGCCGGTAGAGCGGCGATGGCTCGATGCTGTTGTAGAGATTGCGCCCCTGCTCGTCGCCGAGGATGGTTCGCTGCCAGCCTTCCTCGCAGAAGCGGATGATGCGGTTTCCCTTCCACTGCGGGTTTTCGCTCATCAGCCAGTCGGGGGCTTCCTCCGCCAGATACTCCTTGTCGAAGTAGTCGGGCCGGTAATCCTCTGCCTCGCCGATCGAGAGATAGCTGACGACGAGGCGCCGCTTGCCGTCGGTCTTGCGCTGCAGGCGCGATACGTCGGTCGTGCTCATAGGCTCACCGTCGCCGACGCCGGTGGTGCCGTCGACGACCAGCAGGTCATAGGGCGACGCGGCCGCCCTGGAGACATCGAGGCCGGCGAGCTGATAGCCCCACGAGCCGACGGCGTTGATAGCGGCCCTCCGGCGCTCGGCGCCGTTCTGCATGGAGGCGCGCGGCGCGGGGACCGGCTTGGGGGCGACGATCGTGTCGGCAGCGGCGCCTTCGGGAGCCGCTGTCGCTTGGTGGCCCGACGGTACGCCCGTCGCCAGCCCGCAAGCGCAGAAGAGCGCTGTCAGCCGAGCAATCCAGTGCTTGCGCGTGAGAGCCAACCCGTCCGCTCCTGCCGTCCAAATCGACGGCGACGACCGTCCCGACGCAACGAGACCCGATTCACGCTGGCCGCCGCAAGCGTACACGGGCTCCCGCATGACCCGGACGTGACGGATCGATCACGCCAGCAGCCATATGCATCAGAAACCTGAAAGTGTGTCGGAGATGCGGTCGCTGGCCACGCGCTTCAGCGCGACGGCTCCGGCGCATTGACGACGACGGCGGCCGGCGTCTCGCTGGCGTCGGCACGGTCGGGCTCGATGGTCGAGTAGAGCAGCCAGGCCCCGCCGCCGAACATGACGAACAGGATGGCCACGCCGAGCAGAGCCCGCTTCAGCGCCCATGCGAGAGACAGGCGGTTGACCTCGATGGCCGGCGCAACGGCTGATGCAGTATTGTCTGGTGTCATGCAGTCCCTCACCCCGACCAACTCGCGCGGCGCGTCGTCCGACCCCCTCGGCGTGCGCCCGAGTGGTGCGGCGAACACCTTCGCCGCGTCGGGTCAGCCGTTGTTGCCGATGCACTGGCGGGGGTCAAGCCGGGTACCCCGGAAAGACAGTATTCACGCATCCGCCCGTGGTTTCGTCGCCACGGTTCGAAGCCTGCCGGCGCGCCGGATCCGTGCACTGCACATCGTGTGCCAGCCGGAGCGGCGCGCGGTCGAGCCGGCGGCAGTGATGCTCCGGGCCGGCGACCTTTCTCGGGCCGCGCCGCGACGAAACAGCGATAAGTGTTGGGCCGAACTGTGCCGTCCCGCCGTGGGTCAGCGCACGCGCCGGCCAAACGCGATGATCGCCGTGAGCGGTATCAGCAACTGCAGGACGAGGACGGTGACGTAGAGCGCCGGCAGGGCATCGTAGTTGCCGCGCTGGATGACGAAGGCTTCGTTGAGGTGGCGCGTCATCAGCTGCCCGGTGACCAGGGCGAGGTTCATGAACGACGCCATCAGCGCAAACCAGATGGCGCGCTTTGCCGGCGGCGCATAGATCGCGATCAGCGTCAGCAGCGGGATCATGCTGAGGTTGTCGAGCGGCGACTTCACGGCCGTATCCGCCAGCGCAATGGTCCGCGCGCCGAAGCCGAACACGCGCTCGGTCCACTCGTGCACGCCGAACACCAGCGACAGGTCGGGCAGCGACAGCACCGCGCCCGCCAGCGTCAGGAACAGCAGCACGCGGGCCACCGGCTGGCGGGTGATGCTGTCCGACAGCAGCCAAATGGCGACGAGTGCGAGACCCGAGCCGATCTGACCGAGCACACCGAAGAACGCCTCGTCGAATCCGAGCTTGTCGATGGCGAACCACCGGGCGCCCTCGCCGACCGCCGGCACCGCGCGGAACGCGAAGATGATGAGGGCGGCATAGAGAATACGCTGGCGCGTCTCGGGCTTCATGTCGGCGGTGACGCGCGCCAGCATGGCGGCGATGACGACCATCGACACCGCCAGCACGATCTCCTGCGCGTGTGGCACGTCGGCGGCGAGCAGGGCGGTGATGAACAGTCCGAAGGCAAGTCCGGCACCGAGCAGCCGCCAGTCGGTCGGCCGCGTCTCGCTGGTGTCGAGACGCACGAGCAGCGCGCCGGTGATCGAGATCGCCGGCACGACGAGGCCGATCAGGAACACGGTCTCGTAGTCGAACACCTGCGCCAGCCAGCCGGCGAGGCCCGCCGTCAGGAAGATACCCATCGACAGGGCGAGACGGCCGAGCACCTGCACCATGCCGAGGTCGTGGTCGATGTCGGCCTGCGCGCGCGGACTGCCGTCGGGCAACGTGCGGGCGACGACCTCGGTGCTCATGGCGTCGGCGACGACGTCCTGCAGCACGACGCCGGTGACGGAGAGCAGCGAGGCGGCGACGTACATGTGCTCGGGCGCCATCCACGTCAGCCAGCCGCCGGCGGTGCCCGCCAGCATGACCAGCGACAGCGCGATCAGGCCGGCGCCGAGGAACACGTAGATGCGCCGCCGCGAGCCGAGGATGGCGACCGTATCGACGATCTCGCCGAACACCATCTTGATGGCCCACGGCAGCGTCAGCCAGACGCCCAGACTGGCGAGATCGGCCGGTGACAGCGTCAGCGTCTTCTTCACCCAGAAGCTGTCGGCGACCCCGACGATGCCGAGCGCACCGTAGGAGAAGTACACCATGAGCAGCGGAACGTAGGTCAGTCGCAGCGCCGCGAGTGGAGCAAGCACCGCCGCCCGCAGCCGTTCTGCCATC
>CALFEM010000392.1 GCA_937950105.1 uncultured Alphaproteobacteria bacterium
GAGATGCCTAAGTGACTGGAGTTCAGACGTGTGCTCTTCCGATCTGATGAACGCGCCGTCGCCGCCGAACGAGGCGAGGCCGACCAGCGTGTTTGCCGCCGATCCGCCCGACATTTCGACTGCCGGTCCCATCGAGTCGTAGAGCGTGGTGATGGTGCCGGCATCGACGAGGCGCATGTGGCCCTTGGGGGCGCCGTGCTTCTGCAGATAGGCGTCGTCGCACTTGCCGATGATGTCGACGATGGCATTGCCGATGCCGACGACGTCGTAGCGGGTAGCGCTCATGGAAGTCCTCTGGTGTTGTTCCGGCCGATCGCGCGGCGCCCGCTGACGAGCGCTGAACCACGACTGCCGGAATGGGGAGACGGTCGGCGCGCACTATAGGCGGCGCCATTGCAGCTACAAACCGGCGCGGCGATTGGGGTGTGGATTGTGCGGCGTGTGTGGCGCGCGCCGCGGGGTACCCGCGTCTCAGCGGCGCGCCTGGGTGGCGATCTGCAGCAGCAGCCGCTCCGCGATCACCTCTTCCAGCGCCGAGGTCAGGCGGGCCGATTTCAGCGCGTCGGCGCCGGCGGCGAGAGCCCGCGCCAGCAGCGGCTCATTCCACTTGCGGCACTGCGCGGTAACGGCGTCGCGCTGCTTGAAGTGCAGCGGCGGGCGCAACTGGCGCAGCGCGTCGTCCAGCGAGGCGCCACGGTCCATCTCGGCGCGGATTCGGTGCAGCCGCTGCAGGTGGCGCAGCGTGGCGAGGATCACCATCTGGGCGCTCTCGCCGGCGGCGACGGCCCGCGACAGCTCGTTGATGGCGGTGGCCGCGTCGCCGCCCGCCGCGGCGTTGACGATGCGGTCGATGGCGAGCTCGGCGGCATCGCCGACGATGGCATCGACGTCGTCCGCGTCGATGGTGCCTTTGCCGCCGGCTTTCGCCTCGCAGTAGAGCGCCAGCTTCTCGACTTCGGCGCGCGACAGGGCGCGGTCGGCTCCGAGCCGGGCGACCAGCAGCGCGCGCGCGTCCGGTGTAATTGCGAGCCGGGCGGCGTCCAGCACGTCGCGCACAAGGCCGTCGAGGTCGCGCGCTTCGTCGGCGTAGCAGGCGATGGCCGCAGCGTTGGGCGCCTTCTCGAAGGTGGCGCGCAGGCTGTCGGTGGCTTTGAGGTTGCCGGCCTCGACCACCAGTAGTCCGGCAAGATCAGCGGACTCGACCAGGTCCTTGAGCATGGCCGCGTTGATGGTGCGTCCGGTGGTGACGCGCACGACCTTGCGGCCGCCGAACATCGGCATGGTGCGCAACTCGACGCCGAGGCGGTCGCGGTCGCCGTCGAGGTCGGCGTCGTCGAGGCGGATCAGTTCGCCCTCGGGCTTCTCGCGCGCAGCGAGGCGTTTGGCGAGCTGTAGCGCGCGTTCGGAGACGAGACCCGGATCGGTGCCGTGGAACAGGAACGCGCTCATCTGCCGGTCGGGATCGGCGAGGAAGCGCTGTGCGAGCTGGGGCTTGATGGCGACCATGCGGCTCAGGTGCCAGATCGCGCAGGGCGGGTCAAATGCCGACGCCTCTGGAGCATCATCCGATCGCACGGAATCGCCTTCGGCGATTCAGCGGTCGGATAGCGCTCCAGCCGACGAGTTCAGTGCGGTGGAGGGCAGCGGACGAGCCGGCTCAGGCGGCGCCGGAGAGATAGGCGGCGAGGCGCGTCTTGAGATCCTGCGCGACCGTGTTGGCGACGCGGTTCTCGGCGTCCTGCCGGGCGCGCACGTTGGAGAAGATCGACTGGAAGCGCTCGAAGCCGGCGCGGCCCGCAGATTTGCCCTGCAGCACGACCTGTTTGTCGGCGATGCGGATCAAACGGAAGTCGGCGTCGAGATTGTAGACCGAGCCCGAGGCATCGCCGCTGATCTTGACCAGCGTCGACGTGATGGATTCCTTGATCGCCACTTCGAGACGGTAGGCCGGGACAGCGGGTCCGCCGCCGCCGGTGGTCTGGAACAGCATCTCGTTGCGCAGGCGCTGGCCGACGCGGCCGGGCACGGGCGCAATTTCGACGGCGGCAAGCTTTTCCGAGACGTTGGAACCGCCGATCGAGGCCGTGCCGTACATGGGGCGGAAACCGGTCGAGCCGTCGCCACATGCGGTCAGCAGCAGGGCGGTGACGAGCACGGCGGCAACGCCGGAACGCGCCGCCGAGCCGGTACGGCTCCGAGCGCGATCGGCCTTGCAAAACCGTGCACTAGCCAACGACATTCACGATCCTCTGCGGTACCACGATGACCTTCTTCGGCGTCCGCCCCTCGAGCGCGCGAATGACCGAGTCCAGCTTCAAAGCTGCTGCCTCGACCTCGCCGTTGCTCGCGGTGCGCGAGATGGTCATCTCGTCCCTGCGCTTGCCGTTCACCTGTACGGCAACGGTAACTTGATCGTCAACGAGCAAGGCCGGGTCGGCGGCGGGCCAGGGCTCATTGGCGAGCAACGTGTTGTAACCGAGCCGCTCCCAGCATTCTTCCGCCAAGTGCGGCATCATCGGTGCGATCATCTTGACGAGCAGAGACGTTGCCTCGGCTATGCTCCAGTCGAGCCCGGCTTCGTCTTTCGCCAATACTGAGGACAACGTGTTGGTCAACTCGTAGATCTGCGCCACGGCGACGTTGAAGCGCAGGCCCTCGATGTTGCGTCCGACCGTGTCCAGCGCCTTGTGCGCGGCCCGGCGCAAGGCCTCGGACTCGGGTCCGAGTTTCGCCGGAATCGGGGTGCCCTTCGGCGCGGCCTTCTCGGCGGCTTCGTTGACCACGCGCCAGATGCGCTGCACGAAGCGCCCGGCCGCCGCAATGCCTTCGTCGGTCCAGATCACGTCGCGCTCGGGCGGCGAATCCGACAGCATGAACCAGCGCGCGCAATCGGCGCCGTAGTGGCCGATGATCTCGTCGGGGTCGACAAGGTTCTTCTTCGACTTCGACATCTTTTCGATTGCGCCGATCACCGCCGGCTTGCCGGTGGCGATCTCGGTAGCCTTGCGCGCGGCGCCCTCACCCTCGAAGCGGATGTCGGTCGGCAGCAGCCACTGGCCCTCCGCCGACTTGTAGGTCTCGTGCGTGACCATGCCCTGCGTGAACAGGGCCGCGAAGGGCTCGCGCAGGTTCTTCGAGGCATGCCCCGCGTCGGACACCGCGCGGAAGAAGAAGCGCGAATAGAGCAGATGCAGAATGGCGTGCTCGATGCCGCCGATGTACTGGTCGACCGGCAGCCAGTAGCTCGCCGCGTCGCGGTCGATCGGCACGTCCGCCTTCGGCGCGGTGAAGCGCGCGTAGTACCAGGAGCTGTCGACGAAGGTGTCCATGGTGTCGGTTTCGCGGCGCGCCTTCGAGCCGCACGTCGGGCAGGTGCAGTCCTTCCAGGTCGGATGACGCTCGAGCGGATTGCCGGGCTTGTCGAAGGTGGCATCGTCCGGCAGCCGCACGGGCAAATCCTTGGCCGGCACCGGCACCACGCCGCACGCCTCGCAATGGATGATCGGGATTGGACAGCCCCAGTAGCGCTGGCGCGAAATGCCCCAGTCGCGCAGGCGGAACTGCACCTTGCGCTCGCCCTGCGGCGCACCGGCCAGCTTCTGCTTTTCGAGCTTCGACGCCACCGCCTCGAAGGCGGCCTTCGTATCGAGGCCGTCGAGGAAGCCCGAGTTGATCATGGTGCCGTCGCCGTCATAGGCCTTGTCCTTGACGGTGAAGGTGGCGGCGTCCTCGCCCGGCGGCAGGATCACCGGCACGACGGGGAGATCGTATTTCCGCGCGAAGTCGAGGTCGCGCTGATCGCCCGACGGACAGGCGAAAATGGCGCCGGTGCCGTAGTCCATGAGCACGAAGTTCGCGACGTAGACCGGCAGCGTCCAATCGGGATCGAGCGGGTGGACGGCGCGAATGCCGGTGTCGAAGCCTTTTTTCTCCGCGCTTTCGAGATCGGCGACCGAGGTGCCCATGCGCCGGCATTCCTCGCAGAACTCGGCCAGCGCGGAATTATTCTCCGCGGCCGCCTTCGCCAGCGGATGATCGGCGGCGACGGCGAGGAACGAGGCGCCGAACAGCGTGTCGGGGCGCGTCGTGTAGACTTCGAGCGTGTCGTGACCCTTCGGCGCGGATTTTTTCTCCAGCGCCCAGCGGACCAGCAGACCCTCCGAGCGGCCGATCCAGTTGGCCTGCATCAGGCGCACCTTCTCGGGCCACTTGTCGAGGGTATCGAGCGCGGAGAGCAATTCCTCGGAGTAGTGCGTGATCTTGAAGAACCACTGCGTCAGTTCGCGCTGCTCGACGAGCGCGCCCGAACGCCAGCCGCGCCCGTCGATCACCTGTTCGTTGGCGAGCACGGTATGGTCGACCGGGTCCCAGTTGACCTTGGACGACTTGCGATAGGCGAGGCCCTTGGCGAGCAGGTCGAGGAACAGCTTCTGCTGGTGGCGGTAGTAGTCGGGCGAACAGGTCGCGATCTCGCGGTCCCAGTCGATGGCGAGGCCCATCGACTTCAACTGGCCCTTCATGGTCTCGATGTTGGCGTAGGTCCACGCCGCCGGGTGCGACTTGCGCTCCATGGCCGCGTTCTCGGCCGGCATGCCGAAGGCGTCCCAACCCATGGGTTGCAGGACGTTGAAGCCCCGGGCGCGCTTGTAGCGGGCGAACACGTCACCCATGGTGTAGTTGCGCACGTGGCCCATGTGGATGCGGCCCGAGGGATAGGGA
>CALFEM010000393.1 GCA_937950105.1 uncultured Alphaproteobacteria bacterium
CTTGAAATTGCGGGATTCGGGCTTCAGCCCGGCGCCACGCGCGGCGCGTTCATTGGCCCGCGCCAGGGTATCGAGTGCCGGGCCGCTCGCCTCGATGCCGGCCCACAGCGTATGCGGCTCCTTGCCGCCGAAGGTGCCGAGGCCTGAGAGCCGCATCTCGAAGGCGTCGCAGTCGATGCCGGCCAGCAGTTCGGCGAAGGCGCGCGCGGTCGGCTTGTCGATGTCGCCCGCGAAGCGCAGCGTCATGTGCAGATTGTCGCTGTCGATCCAGTGCACGCCGGGGATCGGCACTTCGAGGTCACTCACCGCGTCGCGAACGTCCTCGGGCAGTTCGATGCCGGTGAACAGGCGGGGCATGGCGACCTCCCGTAGCTGTCGAAGCGGGCCGCGTGTCACCGCGGAGCCTCGAACCACTATGTGCGCTTTGCCCGAACGAACGGCAAGACGGTGAGCGGAGCATCAGCGCTGGGCGGCCACTCCGGCGGCGGAGCGGCGGCTTTCGGCCCGCGCCACCAACTGCTCGACCGACGGCAGGATGCGCTCGACGATCTTCGCGATGCCCTTGGCGTTCGGATGCAGGCCGTCGTCGAGATTGAGCGAGCGATCGAGCGCCACACCGTCGAGAAAGAACGGATAGAGGAGCACGTCGTGCCTGGCCGCCAGCTCTGCGAACATCGCGTCGAAGCGGCGGCGATAATCCTCACCCCAGTTCTCCGGCGCGCGCATGCCGGCGAGCAGCACCGGCAGGTTGCGCGCGGTGAGGCGCGACAGGATCGCATCGAGGTTGGCGCGCGCCTGCTCCGGCGGCTGGCCGCGCAACGCATCGTTGGCGCCAAGCTCGACGATGACGCCGTCGGCGGTGTCGTCGATCGCCCAGTCGAGACGGCCGAGACCTGCCGCGGTGGTGTCGCCGGAGACGCCGGCGTTGACGACCTCGACGTTCCGGCCGCGCGCCTTCAGCGCCATCTGCAACACGTCGGTGAAGCCCTGCCCGGGACGCAGGCCATAGCCCGCCGTCAGACTGTCGCCAAAGGCGACGATCCGCAGCGGTCTGCCGGCCGTTTCGGCTGAAGCGTGTCGCATCGGGAAGCCCGCGAGCGTGAAGGACAGCAGAAGGGCCAACGCGAGTGCGACCACAGATCGGAAGAGCGTCGTGTAGGGCAAGAGTGTAGATCTCGGTGGTCGCC